>NZ_JBITXP010000003.1:379634-512166 GCF_044544765.1 Streptomyces sp. NPDC053513 | reverse complement strand
GGGTCCAGGCACAGCAGCCTCGGGCGCCGGCAGGGCGCGGGTCCGTTGTGCCCACCCGTTCCGCCCCAGCGGAACGATTGCCCACAACGGGGTGGTCGGGGGCACCACATCAGCGGGCGCAGCCCACGACGGGGGTGGGCGGGGGCACCGCCCCAGTGGGCGCAGCCCGCAGCGGGGGCGCGGGGCGGGCACCGCCCCGCGGGCGCAGCCCGCAATAGGGTGGGCGGGGCGCCGCCCGGCGGGGGCGCGCCCATGGCAGGGGCGCGGAGGGCACCGCCCCGGCGGCGCGTCCGCGGCGGGGCTCGGGGTGGTACGGGACTTCGTTCTCGGGGGTGACCGCGCCGCTGCCCGGTGCCCGGCTCGCCGTCCGCCGGGCGGTCCGCGAACCCGACCCGGTCCCGACCGCGGCGGACCTCGCCGAGCACGGCGCGCGCGGAGACCGACACGCTCTGTCCGGGGCCGCGCGTCCTGGCTCTATGTCTCCTGGTCGACCTCACCCTTGCGGCGGACCCGGGTCGCGAGGAGGCCGCCGAGGAGGCCGAAGGCCAGGCCCCAGAGGAGTCCGAAGCCGGCCGTCTTCCAGACGTCCGGGCGGAGCACGACCTCGCCGCCGAGCGAGGAGAGGTCGCCGATGCCGAGGACGGAGAGGCCGAAGTGGGCCTCGACCAGGGTGACCGGTGCCGCGACCAGCATGGTGAGCGCGAAGGCGATGCCCAGGTGCAGGGCGTGCTGCCAGAGCTTGACCCGGGCCGGGGAGCGGACGGCCGCCAGGAAGGCCACGGCCAGCACCAGGACGGCGGCGATGGGCAGCAGCCACCACGCGCGCGCGTCCTGGGCGGCGAGGGAGGACAGGTCGACGGTCGAGAGGTCGGGGCTGTCGCCGTTGCCCCGCAGGACGGCGTCGAGGACCTGTGGCATGGGCAGGCCGAAGGGGCCTTCCGCCTTTCCCTGCCAGGAGCCGCCGATGCCCACGCCGAGCGCGAGCCAGGTGACGTTGGGCAGGCCCAGGAGGAGGACGGCGAGGGTCTCCGCGGCGTGGCCCTTGGTCGCCGCGACGACGATCCCGATGACCAGGCCGACGACGACGTACGCGAGGAGCAGCAGGAGCATCGCGAAGGCCGCGGGCCGGACGGGTTCGTGGTAGCGGACGAGCCGGGGCGGCAGCGGGGTCCTGCGGGAGACGAGGAGCGCGATGGCGAGCACTCCGAGGATCCACAGCAGCCCGTAGAAGAGCGTGGTGCCGACGTCGGTGCGGAAGCCCACGGTGGGGTTCACGGCGTCCAGGAGGTCGCCGAAGAGGTCCATGAGGGGGTCCTGGGCGTTGCCGCCGCCGAGGGTGAGGGGGAAGTCGTGGCGGGCGAGGGCCGAGATCCCCGCGAGCGCGGCCAGCCAGAGCACGACGACACTCGCCGCGCGGAGCAGGAGTTCACGGGCACTGGTCACCGCGTGGTGGCGCAGGGGACGCAGGAAGCAGAAACCCGTGACCAGTGCGCCCACCAGGGTGACGGTGAGCGGCATGGCGGTCAGTTCGGCCTGGGTGCCGGCGAGGGCGCCCGCGTCGCCGGAGAGTTCCACCTTGCCGCCCGAGGCCATGACGACGACCGCGGCGAGGACGGCGGTGAAGCCACCGGGGAGATCGGCGGCGCCCGCGGCCCACAGTCCGAGCCCGGCGACGACGCCCATCGCGACGAACCCGGCGACCACGGCGGCCAGGGCCTGGAGGACGGCACGGGCGTAGAGCCCGGCCGGAGGCGCGGACGGCCGCGCGGAGGTGGGGAGCCGACTGCTCGTCACCCTGCCCACGCTAGTACCGGGGCCGGAGGTCCGCTTGTGGGCGGAAGGGCTTCCGCTTGCGGGCGGGCACCGTTCGGCGCACACAATGGGCGCGGAACGGAAGAAAGGGAAAAAAGTGACTTCCCACCCGCCGTCCGGCCCTCCGTCGGTTCCCCCCTCAGGTCCCCCCTCGGGCCCCCTCTCGGGCCCGAGCACCCGCCCGGGAAGCGCCGGTCCCCCGCCGCCACCCGGACCGCCCCACGACGGTTCGGGGGGTGGCCGGGGCGGTGGTGGCGGTTCGTCGGGCGACGGGGGTCCGTCCGGTGGCGGCGGCCCATCGGGCGGCGGCGGGGCGGGAAGCGGGGGCGGGGGACCGTCGGGCGGCGGTTCGTCCCGTGCCGGAAGCTCGGGAGGCGGCGGCCCCTGGTGGCGCTCCGTCCCGAAGGTCGCCTCGGTCACCGCCGCGCTCGTGGCGGCCGCGGCGCTCGCGGTCGTCCTCACCAACCGCCCCGGCGACAAGGGCGACACGGCGGGGTCCGGCGGCGAGGTCTTCCTGCAGAACGCCGCCGCGACCGGCCCGGACCCCTTCACCAAGTCGACGGCCCGCACCGACGGCGGCGGTTCCGCCCCACCGGCCTCGCTGCCGCCCCGTACCGCCTCGGCCGTGCCCCAGATGTCGGGGGCGACGCCCGGCCTCTACGGCGGGACGCGGTCGGTCCCCAGCTGCGACGTCGAGCAGCAGATCCGCTACCTGTCCGCCGAACCCGCGAAGAACGCCGCCTTCGCCTCGGTCGTCGGCGTCCCGGCCAACGGCGTGCCGGCGTATCTCCGCTCCCTGACCCCGCTTCAGCTCCGGATCGACACCCGGGTGACCAACCACGGCTTCCGGAACGGCGCCGCCACCGCCTACCAGTCGGTGCTCCAGGCCGGCACGGCGGTCATGGTCGACGGCCACGGCGTGCCCCGGGTCCGCTGCGCCTGCGGCAATCCGCTGACCGGCCCCGTGGCGCAGAAGGCACCCCGCACGACCGGCACCCCCTGGCAGGGGTACAGCTCCCAGCAGGTCGTCGTGGTGGCGCCCTCGGTGACGGTCGTGAACGTCTTCGTGGTGTACGACCCCCAGGACGACGGCTGGTTCGCGCGGAAGCACGGCGATACCGGCGAGCACGACAAGCCGACGACGCCGCCTCCCCCGCCGGCCCCGGTCTCCCCGTCGGCGTCCCCCTCGACCTCCCTGTCCACTTCGCCGTCGGCCTCCCCGCTGTCGCCGGTGCCCTGCGTGACGGTGACGGGCACGGAGACGCCGACGCCGCGCAACGGGGTCACGCCGTCGCCGTGTCCTTCGACGCTCTCGCCCTCGGAGTCGACGTCCTCGTCCTCCTCCTCGTCGCCGCCGCCGTCCGACTCCTCCTCTTCCTCTTCCTCCTCCGGTCCGAGCGACTCGACGCCGTCGACGGAGTCGTCGAGTCCGGAGTCGGCGCCGGCGCCGGCGTCCGACAGTTCGGCGGGGCTCACGAGCCAGTCGGCGGGAGCGGGCTCGCCGCTGTCCTCCTCACGGTGGGGAACCCCGTCGACCCCGCTCCTGAGCTCCGAACGGCCCCCCATCGCCTGAACGTCCCACCGGGTCGCGGGCTGCGGCCTGCACCCGCGGGGCGGCGCCCCCGCCGTGCGGTGCCCACCCCGCGCCCGCGGAGCGGCGCCCCCGCCGTTGTGACCTGCGCCCGCGGGGCGGTGCCCGCCCCCGCGCCCCCGTTGTGGGCAGTCGTTCCGCTGGGGCGGAACGGGTGGGCACAACGGACCCGCGCCCTGCCGGCGCCAGAGGCTCATGCGCCTGAACCCGCACCCCGTGTGCACCGCCGCTGGTGGTGCGGGTCCAGGCGCGGAACGCGGAGGCGCCGCTCAGGGCGCCGTCCCGTGTGCCCACCCGTCCCGCCCCAGCGGGACGACTGCCCACACGGCGGGTGGGAGCCGCCCCGGCGGGCGCGGACCCCACACGGGCGGGGGTACCGCCCCGCAGGGCGCGGGCGCAGCCCGCACGGGCAAGGCGGGGGCGCCGTCCCGGCGGGCGCGGGCCCACACGGGAGTGGCGGGAGGGCACCGCCCAGTCGAGCGGAGGGGGCACCGCTCCGCAGGACGTGGCCCGTGCGGAGGGGGCGGCGCTCCGCCGGGCGCGGCCCGCAACCCCGGGGGGCGTCGGTCCGGTCGGGTGGCCGGTGGTCAGGTGGGGGGTCGCCGCGTGGTGGGGCGCAGGCGGTGGAGCCAGGCGGCGAGCCGCAGGGGGCGGGCCGGGCGCTCCTCCGCGCGCCGCTGCCACATCCGCTCGTCCCGGTCGGTGAAGTGTCCGGACATCGGTGGTCTCCTTCCAGTCCACTGGGAGCGTCGGAAGGGAGTCTGTAACCTTATTGGCCCGGACAGCAGAGCCAATGAGGAGTGATTGGCATGGCAGTGGCACGCGTGGTCCACACTGCGGACCGAACCCTGACGGGCCGCCAGCTCGCCTCGCTCCTCACCCCTCCCCCGGAGGGCCGGTTCGGGTACCGGGAGCTCGCGCGGGCCGTGCGGGAGGCACTGCTCGACGGCCGGGTGGCGCTGCGCCTGCGGCTGCCGGCCGAGCGCGAGCTCGCCGCGGTGCTCAGGGTGAGCCGGACCACCGTGACGGGGGCGTACGACCTGCTGCGGGAGAGCGGTTACGCGCACAGCCGGCGCGGCGCGGGTACGTGGACCGCGCTGCCGGACGGGCAGGCGCCCACCGTTCTGGGGGCCTTCCAGGACGACGCCGGAGCGATCGTCGACCTCGCCCTCGCCGCGCCCCCCGCCCCGGAGGCCGAGCTGTCCGCCGCGCTGGCGGAAGCCGCCGCCGAGCTGCCCCGCTACGCCGGGTCGCAGGGCTACCACCCGTACGGACTGCCCGCCCTGCGCGCCGCGATCGCCGAGCGCTACACGGCCCGGGGCCTGCCGACCCTTCCGGACCAGATCCTCGTCACCACGGGCGCCCAGCAGGCCGTCTCGCTGGTGCTCGCGCTGCTCGGCCGGGCCGGTGACCGGGTGCTCGCCGAGAACCCCTCGTACGCCAACGCCCTCGACGCGATGCGGGGGCGCATGCTCCGCGTCACCCCGGTGCCGGTGACCGAGGCCGGGTGGGACACCGGGCTCGTCGACGCGGCGCTCCGGCAGACCGCGCCGCGTCTGGCCTATCTGATCCCGGACTTCCACAATCCGACCGGCTGGCTCATGCCGGCGGAGCAGCGCCGGGAGCTCGCGCGGTCCGCGCGGGCCACCGGGACCTGGCTGGTGGTCGACGAGACGCTGACGGACATGGCCCTGGACGTGCCCGCGCCGGTGCCGTTCGCGGCGGCGGCCGGTGGGGGCGACGGCGAGCAGATCGTGTCCGTCGGCTCGCTGAGCAAGAGCTGCTGGGGCGGGCTGCGGGTCGGCTGGGTGCGGGCCGCGTCCCGGGTCGTGACCGAGCTGGCCCGGGTGCGGATCACGGCGGACCTGGCCGGCTCCGTGCTGGACCAGCTGGTGGCCGTCGCCCTGATGGGCCGCCTCGACGTGATCCTGCCGCGGCGCCTCGACGAGCTGCGGCTGCGCCGGGCCGCGCTGGCCGACGCGCTGGCCCGCCACGTGCCGGAGTGGCGGTGGGCGGTGCCGCCGGGCGGGATGTGCCTCTGGATCGACCTGGGCCGACCGGTGGCGTCCTCCCTGGCGTCCCGGGCCCTGCGGCACGGGGTGCGGGTGGAGGGCGGTGCCCGGTTCGGGGTGGACCCGGGCACGCACGAGCACCGGCTGCGGATCCCGTTCACGCTGCCCGTGGAGGTGTACGAACCGGCGGCGGAGCGGCTCGCGGCGGCCCTGGACGGCGCCCCGGGGCGCTTCGCCGATCCGGCGCTGCCGGACTGGGTGGCCTGAGGGCCGGGCGGGCGGCGCACCGGCGGGCCTCATATTCGGATGCCCGTTCCGGGCGGTGCGTGTACGGTCCACCGAGTGGAACCGCTGACCGACAAAGAGATCCGCTCGTCCTTCGTGAACTGCACCAAGGGCGAGGCGGCGCGACTCAAGCTCCCCCTCGACTTCGCCGAACTCCCCTGGGAGGACCTGGACTTCCTCGGCTGGGTCGACCCGGGCGCGCCCCTGCGGGCGCACCTGGTCGTACCGCGCGAGGACGGGCCGCTCGGCGTGACCCTGAGGGTCCCCGCCGTCGGGCGGACCAGCGCCGTGAAGTCGAGCATGTGCCAGGTCTGTCTGACCGCGCACGCCTCCTCGGGCGTCACGCTCCTGGTGGCGCCGCTGGCCGGCAGCCGCGGCCGCGAGGGGAACACGGTCGGGATCTATCTCTGCGCCGACCTCGCCTGCTCCCTCTACGTCCGGGGGAAGCGGCAGCCGAAGCTGCGCCACCGGCGCCACGAGGAGTCCCTCGACCTCGACGAGCAGGTCGCCCGTCTGACGGGCAACCTGGACGCGTTCCTGGAGCGGGTGACGGCGGGCTGAGGGGCCGGGACGGTGTCCCGGTGGCTCAGCGGAAGGCCTGCTCGCCGGTCAGCGCCTTGCCGATGACCAGCGAGTGGACCTCGCTCGTGCCCTCGTAGGTGAGCACCGACTCCAGGTTGTTGGCGTGGCGCAGCACCGGGTATTCGAGGGTGATGCCGTTGGCGCCCAGGATCGTGCGGCACTCGCGGGCGATCGCGATCGCCTCGCGGACGTTGTTCAGCTTGCCCACGCTGACCTGCTCGGGGGTGAGGGCGCCCGCGTCCTTGAGGCGGCCGAGGTGGAGGGCGAGGAGCATGCCCTTGCCGAGCTCGACCGACATGTCGGCGAGCTTCTGCTGCGTCAGCTGGTAGGAGGCGAGGGAGCGGGCGAAGACCACCCGGTCCCTGGCGTAGGAGATCGCCGTCTCCAGGCAGTCGCGGGCGGCGCCGAGCGCGCCGAAGACGATGCCGAAGCGGGCCTCGTTGAGGCAGCCGAGGGGGCCGGAGAGGCCGCGGGCCTCCGGCAGCACGGCGTCGGCGGGCAGCCGCACGTCCTGGAGGACGAGTTCGCTGGTGACGCTCGCGCGCAGCGAGAGCTTCATCTTGATCTCGGGGGCGCTGAAGCCGGGGGTGCCGGCCGGGACGAGGAAGCCGCGGACGCCGTCCTCGGTGCGCGCCCAGACGACGGCGACGTCGGCCACCGAACCGTTGGTGATCCACATCTTGGTGCCGTTCAGCACCCAGTCGGAGCCGTCCCGCTTGGCGTTGGTCCGCATGGCGCCGGGGTCGGATCCGGCGTCCGGCTCGGTGAGCCCGAAGCAGCCGATGTACTCGCCGGCGGCCATCTTCGGCAGCCACTGCTGCTTCTGCTCCTCGGAGCCGTACTTCCAGATCGCGTACATCGCGAGGGAGCCCTGTACGGAGACGAGGGAGCGCAGTCCGGAGTCGACGGCCTCCAGCTCCAGACAGGCCAGGCCGTACGCGACGGAGTCGGTGCCCGCGCAGCCGTAGCCCTCCAGGTGCATGCCGAGCACGCCGACGCCGCCGAGGGTGCGGGCCAGCTCGCGGGCGGGGATCTCGCCCTTCTCGAACCAGCCGGCGACGTGCGGCCGCAGCTCGCGGTCGGCCATGGCCCGGACGGTGTTGCGGATCTCCCGCTCCTCGTCGGTCAGGAGCCCGTCGACGGCGAGCAGGTCGAAGGGGTGGACGGGGGTGGACGGCGACTTCACGGACGGCCTCCTGACGACTGTGGCAACTCGGCGAGCCGAAGCGTAGCCCCCGATCGGATATTGGATCCAGTATTGAAAATCCCACATCCGAGCCGTACGGTCCGATTGGATCCAATCTTCAATCGCCTGGATCCGATGTCCAGTTGTCGGATCCGCGCCCCCGTCGCGTGGATCCCGCCTCCGGTTGCCCGGATCCTCCTCCGGCCTCCGGTTTCTCCAGCGGGAGCGAGGGAAGCTGCATGCGCGCAGACCAGCCGGACGCACCGGGGACGCCCCCGACGGGCGGCGCCCTGTCCGGGATCGTCGTCGCCGATTTCGGCCGGGTGCTCGCCGGGCCGTACATGACGATGCTCCTCGCCGACCTGGGCGCGGACGTGATCAAGATCGAGCGGCCGGGCTCGGGGGACGACACGCGCGCGTGGGGCCCGCCGTTCGCCGCGGGAGAGGCCACGTACTTCCTCGGCGTCAACCGGAACAAGCGTTCCGTCTCGCTCGACCTCACGGACCCAGAGGACCTGGCCGCGGCGCGCGCGATCGTGGACCGCGCCGACGTCCTCGTCGAGAACTTCCGCCCCGGCACGATGGAGAGGCTCGGCCTCGGGTACGAGGAGCTGCGCGTGGGCAACCCGGGTCTCGTCTACTGCTCGGTGACCGGCTTCGGCGCCGCCGAGGGCGCCCGGCTGCCGGGCTACGACCTGCTCGTCCAGGCCATGGGCGGCCTCATGAGCGTGACGGGGGAACCGGGCGGGCCGGGCACGAAGGCCGGGGTCGCCCTGGTCGACGTCATCACCGGCCTCCACGCCGGCCTCGGCGTCCTCGCCGCCCTGCGCCACCGGGACCTCACCGGCGAGGGCCAGCGGATCGAGGTCTCCCTGCTCGGCTCCCTCCTCTCGGCGCTCACCAACCAGGCCGCCGCCCACCTCGGGGCCGGGGTCGTGCCGCGCGCGATGGGCAACAGGCACCCGAGCATCGCCCCGTACGAGGTGTTCGAGGCGCGGGACCGGCCGCTGGTCCTCGCCGTGGGCAACGACCGGCAGTTCGGGGCGCTGTGCGAGCGGCTCGGTCTGCCGGAGCTCGCCGGGGACCCCCGTTTCGCGACGAACACCGCCCGGGTCGCCCACCGGGAGGAGCTGGTCGAGGCCCTGGCCGGCCCGCTCGGCACCCGTACCGCCGACGCCTGGTTCGAGGAGCTCACGGCGGCCGGCGTGCCCTGCGGGCCGATCAACGACCTGGCGGCCGCCTTCGACCTCGCCGACCGGCTCGGGCTCGCGCCGCGCGTCCCCGAGTCCGCGGCCGGCCCCGGCCAGGTCGCCCACCCGATCCGGCTCGACGCCACTCCGCCCTCCTACCGCACCGCTCCCCCGCGCCTGGGCGAGCACACGGAGGACGTGCTGGCGGAGCTGGGACGGGTCGTCCCCAGGGCATCGGCGGCGGACGACGGCGCGTAGGAAGATGGTCGCCGCCGGTGGCGGGGTCCAGCGGCGGCGACGTGAGGGAACGGAGGGTCACAGGCGATGAGCAGCGCGGTGCAGAAGCGGCGGCCGCAGACCGCCCAGCAGTTCGTCCTGGAGGAGCTGCGGCGCGCCATCACCACCGGGGAGCTCAGGCCCGGCGGGCCGATCCGCCAGGAGGCCCTGGCGGCGCGGTTCGAGGTGAGCCGGGTGCCGCTCCGGGAGGCCCTGAAGGCCCTGGAGGCCGAGGGCCTGGTGGTCCATCACGTCCACCGGGGCTACTTCGTCGCCGAACTCTCCCTGGACGACCTGGAGGAGATCTACCGCATCCGCGAGCTCCTGGAGACCGAGGCGGTCCGCAGGGCCGTCCGGAGGATGCCGGACGGCACGGTCGGCACGCTCGAACGGATCCAGCGGGAGGTGGAACGGGCCGCCGAGGAAGGGGACGTGGCCGCGATGGCGGCGGCGAACCGGCTCTTCCACTTCACCCTGATCGAGGCGTCCGGGATGCCGCGCCTGGTCCGCCTCGTCACGACGCTGTGGGACGCCACCGACGCGTACCGCTCGCTGTACTACGCCGAGTCGCCGCACCGGCAGCAGGCCGTACGGGAGCACCGCGCCGTGATCTCCTCGCTCCGCCGCGGCGACGAGGAGAACGCCGTCCACTGGCTGGACGAGCACCGGGCCCACGCGGTGGCCGCGCTGCGCGAGGTCCTCGACGTGAGGACTCCGGAAGAGGACTGACCCCAGGGACTTCGGGGACTTCGGGGACTTCAGGAACCGCAGGGACCTCAGAGGTCTCGGGACCTCAGCCTCGGGACCTCAGGGACCTCAGGGACCCCAGGCCCTCAGGAGCCTCAGGGCTTCAGGCCCCCAGGAGCCTCGGGACTCAGGGCCCCGGGGTCTCGGGACCTCGGGGCCTCGGGGTCTCAGGCCCTCGGGACTCACGCGGAGGTGCCGGGTCCGGCTCCCCTGCGCCGGACCGCTCCCGCGACGACGAGGAGCGCGGCCACGACGGCCAGGGCCCAGGGGGCGCTGTCGGCCGCGTACAGCGGGTCCGTGAACATACCGGCGGCCGCGAGCCCCAGGAACGCGCCCGACGCGAGGAACCCGGTGCCGCCCGGCATGGCGTCCGCGGTCCGCCAGTTCCTGCGCGGGATCCACAGCCGCAGCAGCTCCACGGTCACGGCGAGGGAGACCAGGCGGGTCGCGACGGCGCACCACAGCGGTGTCGCGTCCGTCTCGCCCGCGCCGAACACCGCCGTCACGCCGAAGAAGACGACCGGTACGAGCCAGCCGAGGCTCGCCCGGACGCCGGACGCCGACGAGGGCTCGGCGGCCTCCGCGTCCACTCCCGCCTTCGGCCCCGACTCCGGCTCCGGCCCCCACTTCGGCTCCGGCTCCGGCCCCGCCTCAGAGCTCTGCTCCGGGGAGCGAGGAGCCGGGATCGCCGGCGGTACGTCCGGTACCGGGCGGAGGGCCCGGGAGCGTGCCCGGCGGTCGCGGAACCCGAGATCGCCGTACAGCTCGACGTGGGCGGCCAGTTCGGCCCGGAGCCCGATCAGCCGCTCCGCCGTCTCGTCGAACCCGGCCCTGCGCCGCGCGGCCTCCTCCCCCGCCTCGCGCTGGGCACCGGTCAGCGTCGCCAGGCGCTCCGCGTGGAGCTGTTCGGCTTCGGCTCGGGCGGCCCCGGCGACCTTGGGGAGCTCGGCGAGTTCCGCCGTGAGGCGTACCCGCTCGTTCTCGATGATCTCCCCGATGCGGTGCCGCTCGTCCGGGGGCAGTTCCTTCGGCGCACGGGCCTCCGCCCGGGCGACCGCGCTCCGCCGCCACTCCACCAGCGGCCTGCCGCGGTGCTCGCCGATCCCGTTGACGTGGACCTTGCGGCCCTGGGTGCGGTGGATGTAGAGCACCTCTCCGCCGCGGCCGTTGGGGGCCTTGCCCCAGCTGACCCGTTTGAAGTCGGCGGCCGTCCTGATGCCCTGCGCGGCGAGGTCGCGGACGAGCCCGCTGCCGATGCCGTTCACCTCGCTCGCCGTCAGGCGCGTGCCGCGCAGCGACCGTTCGATCGCTTCGCGGCGCAGGACGGCGAGCGCCCGGTGCTCCTGGCTCGCGCGCTTGTCGTCCAGGCCGTTCAACCGGCCGGTGAGGGACCGCTCGCCCCTGGTCTGCTTCTCGTGGACGCGCTGCAGGGCCTTGCCGTGGCGCGCCCGGGCGCGGGCACGCTCCGCGGCCTCGCGGTCCAGTCGTCGCCGGTCCGCGAGCTCGAACGGGCGGCGTTCCGTCAGGAGGCGTCGATGGGCGGCGACCGACTCGACGAGCCGTCGCCGCTCGGCACGTATCGCGGCCGGATCCGCGGCCTGGAGCGGGGTGGTGCTGTCGATCACAGGTGACTCTTCGGGTGACTCGTGAGAAGCAGGAGGCCTCATTATCGCCAATCGTTTCTCGCCAACCCACCGGCCCCGGGGGCACGTACGGGTCGCGGCCCCGCCGCCCTCCCGGCCACCTCCACCTGCGGTGGAACCGGGCACTCCGCCCATACCGCGTCCCGGCTGGCGAGACGCCGACGTCCGTATCGCGGACGCGACTTGTGAGCCGGCCCGCGCCGGGGCAAGGATGCGCGCATGACTCCCGCCCTCGTCTCCCGCCACCACGTGGATCTTCCGCGTGTCTCGGGGCCGTCGTGCCGGTTCGAGTCCTGTTGTCGCGCGACCTGTCGTCACGCGGTCTGTCGCCGTACGGCCTGTTGTCGCGCGGTCTGTCGCTGAGTCCCCTCCCGGCTTTCCGCACCTCCTCCCGCCGTCGGGCCCCGGCCCACGGCTCCGGCCGTCCGCGTCGCTCCTGACGCTCACGGGCCCGCCTTCCCGGGCCTGAACCCACAGGCCCCCCCTCACGTCCCGCGCCCGACGCGGTGCCGCGCGCACCCGTCCTCGCTCCGTTCTTCCCCGAGGTACGTCCGCATGTCCTCTTCCCCTTCCACCGCCCCCGTCCTGCACTGGTTCCTGCCGACCGGCGGCGACGGCCGCGACCCCGGCGGGGTCACCGCCGTCCAGGGCCGTTCCGCCGGAGCCACCCGCCGCGGCGCCGACCTCGGCTATCTGGCCCAGGTGGCCCGCGCCGCCGAACAGGCGGGATTCTCAAGGCTGTTGACCCCGGTGGGGCTCGGCTGCGTGGATCCGTGGGTCCTGACGTCGGCCGTCGCCGCGGTGACGGAGCGGATCGGCTTCCTCGTCGCCTTCCGCGCGGGCCTCGCCCAGCCCACGCTGATCGCGCAGCAGGCGGACACCTTCCGGCGCCTCTTCGGCGACCGCATCGCGCTGAACGTGGTCACCGGCGGCGACCCCGTCGAGCAGAAGGCGTACGGCGACCACCTCCCGAAGGACGAGCGGTACGTCAGGACGGGTGAGCTCATGGGCGTGGTCCGCGAGTTGCTCGACGGCGGGGCCGTCACGCTGGAAGGCCGTCATGTGCGGGTGCGGGAGGCCCGCCTGACGGCGCCCTCCGTCGAGACCCCCGTGCCCCTGTACTTCGGCGGCGCCTCCCCCGAGGCCGAGGAGGTCGCGGCGCGCCACGCCGAGGTGCAGCTGCTCTGGGGCGAGCCCCCGGCCGCCGTCGCGGAACGCGTCGCCCGGGTCCGGGCCAAGGCCGCGCGGGCGGGCCGCGCCCTGCGCTTCGGCCTCCGCCTCCACGTCATCAGCCGGGACACCTCGGCCGAGGCCTGGCAGGAGGCCGACCGCATCCTGGCCGGCTTCGACCCCGCGGCGGTCCGCGCCTCGCAGGAACGGTTCGCCCGTATGGACTCCACCGGGCAGGCCCGGATGACCGCGCTGCACGGCGGTTCCGCCGAGAACCTGACCGTCGCGCCCAACCTGTGGGCGGGCATCGGACTCGTGCGCGAGGGGGCGGGGACGGCACTCGTCGGCTCGCACGACGAGGTCGCGCGACGGCTCTTCGAGTACGGACGGGCCGGCATCGACGAGTTCGTCCTCTCCGGCTACCCGCACCTCGAAGAGGCCTACCGCGTCGGCGAGGAGGTGGCGCCCCGGCTGCGTGCGCTGACCGGGGCGGCGGCCGGGAGGGCGGCGGCATGACCACCGCTCTCGACACCACGGACGACCGGTCCCCGCGCGACACCAAGAGCGGCGCCGGGCAGGAGGCCGGGGAGGCCGCCCGTGCGGTCCCCTCCCCCGTACGCCCGGTCCGCCGCGCCTGGGCCGGGGTCGCGGCGCTGCGCTGGGCCGCGCTGCGGCTCCTCGCCCTCGCCGTGCTCCTCGCCGCCTGGCAGGCCGTGGTCGCCGCGGGCGTCTGGCCACGGGTCCTCGTCCCGTCCCCCGGCGACGTGTGGGCGGCCTTCGTGCGGGCGTCGACCGTCCACGACGGGGTGCGCGGCATCAGCGGCCACCTGCTCGTCGAGCACCTCGCGGTCTCCCTGCGCCGGATCGCCGTCGGCACGGGCTACGCGGCGCTCGTCGGCGTCCCGCTGGGGCTGCTGATCGGCGTGGTGAAGCCGCTCGCCGTGGTCCTGGAGCCGGCCGTCACGTTCCTGCGCACGCTGCCCCCGTTGGCGTACCTCTCGCTCCTGGTCATCTGGTTCGGCATCGACGAGTCCCCGAAGATCTGGCTGCTGCTGATCGCCGCCCTCCCGCCCGTCGCGGCGGCCACGGCGGCCGCCGTACGGGGCGTCCCCGCCGATCTGGTCGAGGCGGGGCGGGCGCTGGGCGCGGGGCCGGTGGCGCTGCTGTTCTCCATCCGGCTCCCCGCCGCCCTGCCGGAGATCCTCACCGGCGTACGGATCGCAGTCGGCATCGCGTACACCTCGGTCGTCGCCGCCGAGACCATCAACGGCGTCCCCGGGATCGGCGGCATGATCCGGGACGCCCAGCGCTACAACCAGACCGACGTCGTCATCGCGGGCATCATCGCGATCGGCCTCTCCGGGATCGTCCTCGACGCGCTGTTCAAGGGGCTGGAGCGAGCCGCCGTGCCGTGGCGCGGCCGCGCCTGAGCCCCTTCCCGTCCACCTGGTCCTCTTCCGTTCTCCCCGAAGGAACCGTCATGCCCTCGTCCCGTCGCGGCGCCGTCCTCGCCGCCTCCGCCACCGCCCTTCTCCTCGCCCTGTCCACCACCGCCTGCGGAACGGGCGGCGAGGAGGGCGAGGCCGGCAAGGTCCGGGTGCGCATCGCCTACCAGGCCATCCCCAACGCCGATCTGGTCGTGAAGAACCAGGGACTGCTGGAGAAGGCCCTGCCGGACGCCGAGGTGTCCTGGGTGAAGTTCGACTCGGGCGGCGACGTCAACACCGCCGTGATCGCCGGGGCCGTGGACTTCGGACTCCTGGGGTCGAGCCCGGTCACCAAGGGGCTCTCGGCGCCGCTGCACATCCCGTACAAGGTGCTCTGGATCCACGATCTGATCGGCGACAACGAGGCCCTCGTCGCCAGGAAGGACATCGCGTCCGTCGCCGCCCTCAAGAGCCGGAAGATCGCCACTCCCTTCGGCTCGACCTCCCACTACTCCCTGCTCGTGGCGCTGGAGTCGGCCGGGCTGAAGGCCTCGGACGTGACGCTCGTCGACCTCCAGCCGCAGGACGCGCTCGCGGCCTGGCAGCGCGGCGACATCGACGCCGCCTACGTGTGGACGCCGAGCCTGACCGAGCTGAAGAAGGACGGAAGGGTGCTGGTCACCAGCCGGGCGATCGCGGAGCGGGGCAGGCCGACCGCCGACCTGGGTGTGGTCACCGACGCGTTCGCCGCCGCGCACCCGGAGATCGTCGACGCCTGGGTGAAGGCGGAGGACCAGGCCGTGAAGCTGGCCGAGAGCGACCCCTCGAAGGCGGCCGCCTCCATCGGCGCCGAGCTCGGCATCGGCCCGGAGGACGCCCGGAAGCAGCTCGCCGAGCTGGTCCTGCTCACCGCGGAGGAACAGCAGGACGCGCGGTACCTCGGCAGGCCGGGGGCGCCGGGCGGGCTCGCGGCGAACCTCCACGACGCCGCCGTCTTCCTCAAGGGGCAGAAGGCCGTCGACGCCGTGCCCGGCCGGGCGGACTTCGCGAAGTCCCTCGCGGTGAAGGAGCTCGACCGTGCCGTCCGCTGAGACCGGGACGCCCAGCGGGACCGGGGCCCTTGCCCAGGGGACCCGGACGCCCGCCGAGACCGGAACGCCCGCCGAGACAGGGATTCCCGCCCGGGACGGGGCCGGTGGCACCGACATCGCGCTCGCGGACGTCGGTGTCCGGTACGGCTCCGCCAAGGCGCCCGTCGTCGCGGTCTCCGGGGTGACCCTGTCCGTGGACCCCGGCGAGTTCGTGGTCCTGGTCGGCCCGTCGGGCTGCGGCAAGACGACGCTGCTGCGGCTGGTGGCCGGGTTCGAGCGGCCCGCGACCGGCACCGTGGAGGTGCGCCGGAAGGTCGGCGTCGTCTTCCAGCAGCCGCGGCTGTTCCCGTGGCGCACGGTGGGCGGGAACCTCGCCTTCGCCCTGGCGCGGCACGGCGTGGCCCGCCGCGCACGGGCCGCGCGGATCGAGGAGTTGCTGTCCCTGGTCGGTCTGTCCGGCATGGCGGGCCGGCGGACCTGGGAGCTGTCGGGCGGGCAGCGGCAGCGGGTGGCGATCGCGCGGGCACTGGCGGTGGAGCCCCGGATCCTGCTGATGGACGAGCCGTTCGCCGCCCTGGACGCGCTCACCCGGGAACGCCTCCAGGAGGAGGTGCGCAGGCTGGCGGCCACGAGCGGCACGACCGTCCTCTTCGTCACGCACTCCACCGAGGAGGCCGTCCTCCTCGGCTCCCGGGTCCTGGTGATGGCGGCCGGCCCCGGGCGCGTGGTCGCCGAGGTGCCGGTGCCCCTCCCCCGCGATCCGGGCACGGACGTGGCCTCCCTGCGCGGCGACCCGGCCTTCGCCGCCCTGCGGGCGGAGCTGGCGGCGGTGACGCGGGGCCCGGCGGCGGCCTGACGGTTCCCGGGTCGGCGCCCACCGGTGATCGCGGCCCGCGGGGGCCGCGATTACCCTTGCGCCGGACACGAGGAGGAACCATGGCGCGGATGCCGTCGGCCGAACGACGCAGGCAGCTGGTCGAGGCGGCGATCAGGGCGATGACCAGGGACGGTGTCGCCAGGACCACGACCCGGTCGATCTGTGCCGAGGCGGGGGTCTCGCTGAGCGTCTTCCACTACTGCTTCGACTCCAAGCAGGCGCTCCTCGAAGCCGCGATCGAGACGATCACGGGCAATTACGTGACGCGCGTGATGTCGGCGGTCGAGCCGGGTGCGACGCTGCGCGAGACCGTCCGGGGTGCCCTGCAGACGTACTGGGACCACGTCACGGCCCACCCGGGCGAGCACATGCTGACGTACGACCTCACCCAGTACGCCCTGCGGGAGCCCGGCTTCGAGCATCTGGCGCGCGCCCAGTACGAGCAGTACGTGGCGTCGGCGGCGGCGCTGATCGAGCAGGTCGGGGTGCGGGGCCGGGAGCCGCGGGTGCCGGTGGAGGTGCTCGCGCGGTACCTGGCGGCGGCGATCGACGGACTGACCCTGCAGTTCCTGGTCCTCGGCGATCCGCGCGCGGCCGCCGACCACCTGGACCTGACGGCGGATCAACTGGTGGCCTTGATGGGAGGTTGAACAGGGGGCGGGCTTCCGCTGCCCTTCATCAGGTCATGTGACCCGGACTCTTGACTCGTACCTCCGGTAACGCGATCCTCGGGGCGCCCGGTACACCCCCACCGTCCGGAGGCATCGCAGAACATGACTCGACCTTTCTCGCGCAGGGCCGGCGGCGGATCCGCCCTCCTGGCGCTGTTCCTCGCCCTCGCCGCGGTGCTGTTCGGCTCCGCTCCGGTTCCCGCCGCCGCCGGCGGGGCGTGGTGGGAAGCCACGTCCCGGCCGGCGCCCGACTCGCAGATCAACGTCACGGGTGAGCCGTTCAAGGGAACGGACGCCCAGGGGAAGGTGCGCGGGTTCGTCGACGCGCACAACCACCTGATGTCCAACGAGGGTTTCGGCGGCCGGATGATCTGCGGGGCGACGTTCTCGCAGGCGGGCGTCGCCGACGCCCTCAAGGACTGCCCCGAGCACTACCCGGACGGCTCGGGGGCGCTCTTCGAGCACCTCACGGGCGGTGACAACGGGAAGCACGACCCGGTCGGCTGGCCCACGTTCAAGGACTGGCCCGCCCACGACTCGCTGAGCCACCAGCAGAACTACTACGCCTGGGTCGAGCGCGCCTGGCGCGGCGGGCAGCGGGTCCTCGTCAACGACCTGGTGACCAACGGACTGATCTGCTCGCTGCTGCCTCGGGACCGCACCTGCGACGAGATGACGGCGATCCGTCTGGAGGCACGGAAGACGTACGAGCTGCAGGACTACGTCGACGGGATGTACGGCGGCCCCGGCAAGGGCTGGTTCCGGATCGTCACCAGCGCCGACCAGGCCCGCTCGGTGATCCAGCAGGGCAAGCTCGCCGTCGTCCTCGGCGTGGAGACCTCGGAGCCCTTCGGCTGCAAGCAGGTCCTCGACGTCGCCCAGTGCGGCCAGGCGGACATCGACAAGGGGCTCGACGAGCTGTACGCGCTCGGCGTGCGCAGCATGTTCCTCTGCCACAAGTTCGACAACGCGCTCTGCGGCGTCCGCTTCGACAGCGGGACGACGGGCGTCGCGGTCAACATCGGCCAGTTCCTGTCCACGGGCACCTTCTGGGCCACCGAGAAGTGCGCGGGTCCCCAGCACGACAACCCGATCGGTCTCGCCGCCGCGCCGGCCGCGATGGCCGAGAAGCTGCCGGCCGGGGTGAGCGTCCCCTCGTACGCCTCCGACGCCAAGTGCAACACCCGGGGCCTCACGCGGCTCGGGGAGTACGCCCTGAAGGGCATGATCCAGCGCGGGATGATGCTGGAGCTCGACCACATGAGCGTCAAGGCCGCCGGGCGCGCCCTCGACATCCTGGAGGCCGAGGAGTACCCGGGCGTCATCTCCAGCCACAGCTGGATGGACCTGGACTGGACCGAGCGGCTCTACCGCCTCGGCGGTTTCGCCGCCTCGTACATGCACGCCGCCCAGGGCTTCGTCGGCGAGGCGGCGCAGAAGGCGGAGCTGCGGAAGAAGTACGGGGTCGGGTTTGGCTACGGAACGGACATGAACGGGGTCGGCGGCTGGCCGGGCCCGGTCGGGGCGGACGCGCCGAACGCGGTGAAGTACCCCTTCCGCAGCTTCGATGGGGGCTCGGTCCTGGACCGCCAGGTCACCGGTGAGCGCACCTGGGACCTGAACGTCGACGGTGCCGCGCACAACGGTCTCGTGCCGGACTGGGTCGAGCAGATCCGGCTCACCCCCGGCGGCCAGAGCGTCGTGGACGAGCTGTCGCGGGGCGCGGAGTCGTACCTGACGACCTGGAAGCGGACCGAGGACCACGAGCCGGGGGTGAACCTGGCGGCCGGGCAGCCGGTGTCGGCCTCCACCACCCAGTGGTGGAACCCCTTCGTGAACTTCTCGCCGGGGCTCACCGTCGACGGCGACACGGGGACCCGCTGGGCCAGCGAGTGGTCGGACGACCAGTGGCTCCAGGTGGACCTGGGTTCGGTGCGCCGGGTCGGCCGGGTCACGCTCGACTGGGAGCGGGCCTACGCGCGCGCGTACCGGATCGAGCTGTCGGACGACGGGACGACCTGGCGGAACGTGTGGTCCACGGACGCGGGCGACGGCGGCTACGACACGGCCGAGTTCGCCTCGCAGCCGGCCCGTTACGTGCGGGTCCACGGGGTGAAGCGGGCCACGGACTGGGGCTACTCGCTCTACGAGGTGGTCGTCAACAGGTCCTGAGCGTACGGAGGAGGGGGCCCGCCGGATCGGATCCGGCGGGCCCCCTCTCGCGTGCCCGGGTCTCTAGAGAGTGCGGCAGAGCAGGGCGTCGGGGGTCTTCCCCTTGGCCCAGGCGCCGGTGAAGGCGATCCCGGCCGCGTACTCCCCGGTGGCGCACTGACCCTTGTAGTTGCCCTGGGCGAACTCGCCGCCGGGCTCCCCGGCGGGGCGGTTGTCACCGCGGTCGAACCAGACCGTGCGGCCCGTCACCGGCAGGGCGCGGGAGGCGGCGGCGCACAGGACGGCGGAGACGGCCTGGCCGCGCACGCTGTAGCCGGTCATGAACCGGTCACGGGGGCACTGGAGTTTGGTGTAGCCACCGGCCCAGTCGCCCTCCTTGACGTACCGTTCGTCGGTCACGACGGTGGATCCGCCCGCCGGGTCGGCGAGCCGGGCGGCTCCCGCGTCGGTGCACAGGCCGCGGCCGTCGCGGTGGGCGAGGCCGACGAGCCGCTGCCCGTCGGGGCAGACGCCCTTGCGGGCGCCGGGGTCCCAGTCGCCCCCGGCGCGGGTGCGGAGGGACTGCACGGCGTCGGCGTGGTCGAGGTTCAGCATGTCCCAGGTCTCGGCGGCCGGCACGGGTCCGGTGAGGGCGGGGGCGGTGACGAGCCGCCGCCAGTCGGCCGCGCGCCAGTCGTCGCCGTCGAGGATGCCGGAGCGGCGGCCCTCGGTGTCGTAGTCGAGGAGCTTCCACCGTCCGTGGCCGGTGAAGCCGACGAGCGGCCAGTAGGCGAAGTCGGTGTCGTTCGCGACGAGGTAGTCGACGAAGTTGCCGAACCAGGCGCGGGCCTGGGGGTTCGTCTCGTCGGCGCCGATGCCGAACTCGCTGATCCACACGGGCGCGGTGTAGTGCCTGCCGGTGTCGGCGGCGACGAAGAAGGCCTGGCGGCGCAGGGTGGCGAAGAGCTCGTCGCGGGAGAGTTCCTGGTAGCGCCGGTCGTGGGTCTCGCCGGTGCCGGTGGCGCCGGTGTGGTTCGGGCCCGTGTAGCCGTAGAAGTGGGCCGAGTAGACGAGTTTGTCCGAGGCGACGAGGGTGTGGGAGAGGGTACGGGCGGGCTCCAGGGTCGGCCGCCAGTGGGGCGTGATGTCCGTGGGGATGCCCTGCCAGTTGATGCCCTCGACGACGACGAGGAGGTCGGGGTTCGCCTCGGTGAGGATCCGGTCGCCGAGGCGCTGGGTGGCCGTCCACCAGTCGTGGGAGTCGCCCCATCCCCAGTTGGCGTCGTCGGTGATCGTGCGCCGGACCTCGTTGTAGAGGTCGGCGCCGACGACCCGCTTGTTCTCCCGGTAGCGCCTGGCCATGAAGAGCCAGTCGTCCTCCCACTGCGCGGTGGACTGGCTGGTGTTCCAGCGCTCGTTGCCGTCGAGGCCGCAGCACCAGCGGGAGGTGTTGGTGTGGTTGTTCAGGACGACGGCGAAGCCCTCGGCGGTGGTGGCGGCGATCACCGCGTCGAGGACCTGGAGCGGGGTCCTGCCGCGCAGTTGCGGGTTGGCGGCCACGGCGGCGTCGGGGACGGGCCTCTGGTCGTGGACCATCTCGTTGGAGAACGGCAGGCGGACGCTGTTGATGCCGAGGGCGTGGAAGTCGGAGAGGATCGTCGCGACCGGCGCGCGGTCGAGGCCGAGGGGCATCTGGTCGGACTTCTCGCCGGCGTTGTGGTTCGCGGGGTCGGCCCGGTCGCCCGAGCCGGTCCACGAGCCCTGTGCGCCGTGCCAGTTGGCGGACTTGAGTTTGAACCGGTCACCGTTCGCGTCGACGATGTAGCGGCCCTGGGTACGGAGCGGGGGCTGCCAGTCGGCGGCGAGGGCGGGCCCCGCCGGGGCGGGTGCGGTCGCGGAGGCGGGTGCGGCCGGTGTTCCGGCGGCCAGGAGGGCCGCGGCGAGCGCGGCCCCCAGGAGGGTTCTCTTCACGATGTCCTTCGAGGGGTGAGGGGGCTCGGCGGCGCTCAGCCGCCGGTGGGGCCGGTCCAGTCGGCGGGGACGCGGGCGAGGCGCACGCGCTGGGGGTGGTCGCCGACGTCCACGCTCGCCACCCGCCTGCCGGTGGCGAAGTCGATCGCGGTGACCCGGTCGGCGCCGCTCTCGGAGACGACGCAGGACCGGCCGTCGCCGCTCACGGTCGCCCAGTAGGGCTTGGAGGCCGGGACGAGCGGACCCTCCTGGAGGGTGGCGCGGTCGACCACGGTGGCGTAGTCGTCCATCGTCCCGGCGACGCAGAGCTTGTCGCCGTCCGGGCTGATCGAGAGGCCGTGGTGGCGCGAGTCGTTGACCCAGGTGGTGCGGTCGGGGTCGGTCGCCGGGTTGCCGGGGAGGTTCTTGAGGCGGGTGATGCGGTCGGAGTCGACGTCGTACTCCAGGAAGCCGTTGAAGAAGGAGACCTGGAAGTAGATCTTCTTCTCGTCCGGCGTGAAGACGAGCGGGCGGACGGCGTCGGAGAGGTCGCCGCGCCCGAAGGCGTCCAGGCGGGTCCGCATGTCGATGACGCGGACGGTCTCGAAGGTGTCGGCGTCGACGACGGTGATCTTCCGGTCGCCCTTGCTCCAGTCGAGCCAGGGGGCGTCGAGCGCGGTGGTGACCTCTCCGATGGACATGTTCCAGAGGAGGCCGTCGGAGGTGAAGACGTTCTCGTGGGGCTTGTCGCCGGTCTTGAAGGAGCCCAGTTGGCGTCCCGTCGCGACGTCCAGGACGTGCACGGTGTTCGCGGTGGAGGCGGATACCGCGACGCGGGTGCCGTCGGGCGAGACGGCCATGTGGTCGGCGCGGTACCCGGCCACGGGGAAGCGCCAGTTGATCCGTCCGGTCCTCAGGTCGAGGGAGACGACGTCGGCGAAGCTGGGACGGGAGACCACCATGGCGGAGCCGTCGGGGGTCGCGTACATGTCGTCGACGAACTGGTCGTGCCCCTCGCCCGGACCGCTGCGGACGCCGAGGAAGAAGGCGAGCCTGACGGGGTTCAGGTAGATCTCGCGGAGGCGCTCCTCCTTGTCGGGGATCACGTTCACGCGGCCGACGCGGTGGAAGTCGCCGCGGGAGGCGATGACGTCGGCGGTGCCGTCCCAGTTGTTGCCGACGAACATCACCTCCTCGAGCCCGGCGGGGGAGGCGGCCGGTCCCGGGACGGAGGCGGTTCCGGCGCCGGCGGACGCGGTGACGAGGGCGAGGGAGGCCGCGAGGGCTCCGAGGAAGCGGCGGGTCCCGGACGTGCGGGGAGAGGGCATGGGGGTCCTTCTTCCGTGGCGCGACGACGACTTACCGGAGGTAACCACGGTCGTGTCATGCTCACAAGCCCCTGTCGCCCCCCGTTTCCCGCCGCGTTTCCCGCCGCGTTTCCGGCCGCCCCTCGGCCCCCTCGCGCCGCGAGGAGCCGCGGTGCGGGATCATGGAATCCGGAACGCCGAAGGGACGGAACGGACGATGAGGCACCGCAGTGTCGCGGACCTGATGACGCCCACCGCGGTCGCGGTACAGCGCGGGACGTCGTTCAAGGAGATCGCGCGGCTCCTCGACGAGTACGGCATCACCGCGGTCCCGGTGGTCGACGAGGAGAACCGGCCGGTGGGCGTCGTCTCCGAGGCGGACCTGCTGCGGCGGCACACGGCCAAGGACGGACCGAGCACGGCCGAGGCCATGATGTCGAGCCCGGCCGTGACGGCCCGGCCCTCCTGGACGGCGGTCGAGGCCGCCCGCCTGATGGAACGGCACCGGGTGAAGCGGCTCCCCGTCGTGGACGCGGACGGCCGGCTGATCGGGGTGCTCAGCCGCAGCGATCTGCTCCAGCTGTTCCTGCGGAGGGACCGCTCGATCCAGGAGGAGATCCGCGAGGACGTGATCGTCCGCATCCTGCGCCTCTCCCCCTCGGCGGTGCACATCGACGTCGACGAGGGCCGGGTGACGCTCAGCGGCACCCTGGAACGCCCCGGCCTCGGCCCGATCCTGGTCCGCCTGTGCGAGACGGTCGACGGGGTGGTGGAGGTCGTGGACCGGATGACGTACGAGGAGGGCGGGGGCACGCCTTAGGTCCAGTCCGGCGGATCAGGGCCTGAACGGGCCGGGCGGACACGTCAGGCCACTCCGACGGGCGGCCACTTCGATCGCTTCGGTGCCGGCGGGTCGTCCCGGCCCGGCGGGTCGTCCCCGACCGGCAGGACGCCCCGGCCGGCGGCTTTCCCCCGCGGCTGCGGCTCGGACACGTGCCGGGAGCCCGGCGGGGCCGTCACGGTCCCGCGGGCTCCCGGTGCGGGTGACGGTTCCGTCAGGAGACCGCCTCCGGCCAGCCGTACCCGGGGCCGGTGTGCTGCGGCACGGTCCCGGCGCCCACCGCCTCCATCTCCCGGTTGGCCTCCCGCATGAGCTTGCCCGCCAGGTCCTTCATCGCCCGGCTCGCGGCGAGTTCGTCGCCGATCGCCGGCACGTCCACGTCCGCCGGGTTGCACCGCGCGGAGCCGTGGCCCGTGAGGGTCGAGGTGCCGGTGCTCAGCCGGGCCTCGGCCTTCGTCCTGCCGCTGTCCTCGGTCAGTTCCAGGCCGACCGTCCATTCCAGCGTGCGGCTCATGGTCCGCCTCCTCGCATCGCCGGGCCGCGCGGAATCGGGGTGCGGCCCCTTCCGATACCTCCAGGATCCATCGGCCGCGACGGGAACGCGCGGGGACGGGTCAGGGGGCGCGGAAGAGGCGGGGGAAGCGGGGTGCCAGCCACGGCTTGCGGCCCCAGCCGAGCGCCTTGCCGCGCGCGATCACCGGCCAGGGGTCGACCCGCCCGAGGCCGAGGAGGAGGAAGGCGACCGGCTCCGTGAGGATCGTGCAGTCGGGACGGGCCGGCGGCTCGTGGCCGGTCCGGACCGCGCCGTCCGTGACGGTGACGCCGAAGCCCGGACCGCCCCGGAGCCGTACGGCGAAGCTCGCGGTCAGTCCCGCGACGGCGGCCGGGTCGGCGACCCGGGGCATCGCCTCGATCATGAACGGCAGGGTGAGCCCGACCCGGCGCGCGTCGAGCATGTGGGGCCGCTTCACGGCCAGGGCGAGGTCGTAGCCGTGGCCGAGCATGTGGGTCAGCAGGTACGAGCCGAGGACGGCCGGAGCCATGGGGCCGAGCGGCGTGGAGAGCCGCTCGGCCGGGTCGCGCTCCTCGACGTCGGTGAGGAACGCGGCGGCCCGGGCCGTGATCATCTCGGCGAGCGGGCCGGGCGACCGCTCGCCGAATCCGGCGAGGGCGCGTTCGTTGGCCTCGGCCAGGCTGCCGGGGGTGCCGTCGCCGTAGGGGCGCTCGTGCCCGGCGGCCAGGTCGGCCATGAGGGCGTTGGCCTGTGCCAGGTGGGCGGCGGCCTCGCCGACCGTCCAGGTGGAGCGGGGGACGGGGAGCCGCGCGACGTCCCCGGCGCGGGCCGGCGCCCCGGTGCGAAGGACCGCCGCGATGTCGTCGGCGGTGCCCCGTATCGCCTCGGCCAGCCCCTCGGGGAGCACCCCGCCCGTCCGTCGTGCCATGGCTCCGCCCCTCCCGGTTCCGGCGGCCCCCCGTGGAGCACCGGTAGGTCAGGGACCGTACCAGCGAGTAGGCCTTTCGGCACCGGTCGCGTCCGGGAGGTCCCGGCCCTCGGCCGTGGCGGCCACGAGGTCCTGGAACCGGGGGCAGTCGGCGAGGTCGTCATGGGCGCAGCCGAGCGCGCATTCGACCAGGTCGAGACAGGCCCGCGCCTCCGCCATCCGGCGCCGGAGCTCCTCCCGGTGGGCTTCGAGCCGCCGCCGGCGGGCCGCCGGGTCGCCGGCCCGCAGCAGCTCCCGGATGTCGTCGAGGGCGAGGCCCGCCCGCTTGGCCCGGAGGACGACGGCGACGCGGGTGACGTGGCCGTCGTCGTAGCGGCGGCGGCCATGGGGGTCGCGGGCGGGTGCGAGGAGTCCCGCTGACTCCCAGTGCCTCAACACGTGGGTGGCGAGTCCGAACCGGCCCGCGAGTTCGCCGATGCTCATCGTGGGAGGTGTCGGAGACATCGAGGGTGTGGGAGGCGTCAGAGGCCCGGGCGGCGCCAGAGGCTTCGGGGACGTACCGCTTGACTTCATGTCGGCATTAACCACGAGCGTGGGCGTCATGTCCATCACGCCTACGGCCCGTTCGGGCCGCGACACGTCCGACACTCCTGCGGCCCCCTCGGGCCCCGACCACGGTCCTTCCCTGCTCGCCGTCCTCGACGCCGTCGACCGCGTCCCGGGGGCGGCCGCCCTGCGCGCCCGCTCGTACGAACTCCTGGGGGTGGCCCCGGGTGTCCGTCTGCTCGACGTGGGCTGCGGCGGCGGCCTGGCCGTCACGGAGGCCGGTGCGCTCGGGGCCTTCGCCGCCGGGGTCGACCGGGACGAGGAGATGATCGCCGCGGCCCGCCGCCGTCACCCGGGGCGCGCGTTCGCCGTCGCCGACGCGACGGCGCTCCCCCACGAGGACGGCGCGTGGGACGCGTACCGCGCGGACAAGGTGTTGCACGAGCTGCCCGATCCGGGGGCGGCGCTCGCGGAGGCGCGCCGGGTCCTCGCGCCGGGCGGGCGGGCCGTGTTCATCGGGCAGGACTGGGACACCTGTGTCCTCGACGCCGAGGACGGCGCCCTGACGCGGACGATCGTGCACGCGCGGGCCGACCTGGTCGCCGGACCGCGCGTCGCGCGCCGCTTCCGCGGTCTGCTCCTGGACCACGGCTTCGTCGAGGTGACGGTGGAGGTCTCCACCGCCGTCCTCACCGACGCCCGTCTGCTCCCCCTGGCGA
This sequence comes from Streptomyces sp. NPDC053513, assembly GCF_044544765.1. NCBI lineage: Bacteria > Bacillati > Actinomycetota > Actinomycetes > Kitasatosporales > Streptomycetaceae > Streptomyces > Streptomyces sp. NPDC053513. The sequence continues at coordinate 486,650 of NZ_JBITXP010000003.1, read as the reverse complement.
CGGGCCTGGCGGAGGCGGCGGCGCGGACCGGGGCCGTCACCCCCGAACAGGCGGCGGCCTGGACGGCCGATCAGGCCGCCCGCGCCGCCGCGGACCGCTTCTTCCTGGCGATTCCCGTCTTCACGGCGTCTGGAACACGGGCCCCGTGAGCCGGGCTCAGGGGCCGTCCACCGTGAGGACGAGCTTGCCGGTGGTGCGGCAGGTCTCGCCGAGCGTGTGGGCCTCGGCGGCTTCGGCGAGGGGGAAGACGGCCTCGACGTGGGGGCGGAGGGCGCCGGAGGCCACGAGGGCGGCGATGGCGTTCATCCCGGCGTGGTCGGCCTCGACGAGGAGGGTCTCGACGCGGACGCCCTTCGCGGCCGCCCGGGCCGGCTCGTCGGGGTCGGTGGGCGGGAGGAGGGAGACGAGCGTGCCGCCGGGGCGCAGGACGTCGAGGGAGCGGGTGCGGGTGTCGCCGGACATCGGGTCGAGGACCATGTCGACGTCCTGGACGGCCTCGGCGAAGTCGGTGGTGCGGTAGTCGATGACCTCGTCCGCGCCCAGGGAGCGGACGAACGCGTGCTTCGGGGCGCTGGCGGTGCCGATGACGTACGCGCCGCGCGCCTTGGCGATCTGCACGGCGAGGTGGCCGACGCCGCCGGCGGCCGCGTGGATCAGGACCCGCTGCCCGGGTCCGACCCCGGCGGTGTCGACGATCGCCTGGTACGCGGTGAGGGCGGCGAGCGGCAGGGCGCCGGCCCGCACGTGGTCGATCCCGGCCGGCTTGTGGGCGAAGGCGCGGGCGGGTCCGGTCACGTACTCGGCGTAAGCGCCCACGCCGTGGGGGTACGGCAGCATGCCGAAGACCTCGTCGCCGGGCTTGAACACGGTCACGCCGTAGCCGACGGCCTCGACGACGCCGGAGACGTCCCAGCCGAGGACGAGGGGGAGGCGGTCGAGGAAGAGGGGGCCGGCGCGGTGCTTCCAGTCGGTCGGGTTGACGCCGGCCGCGCGGACGGCGACGAGGATCCGGCCGGGACCGGCCACGGGCCGCGGGACCACGACCTCCTGGAGGACCTCGACGGTGCCGTGGGTGTCCTGGCTGATGGCGCGCATCGTGGGGTGGTTCGTCATGCGTCCGAGCCTCGTCGCCCGCCCCTCCGCCTACCATGGCACGAACGCCATCTTTCGAAGGGATCCTGCCATGAGCCCTGTCACGGGGGACCGTCATCGCGTCGTCGTCCTCGCCCTGGACGGCGTCTACCCCTTCGAACTCGGCATCCCCAGCCGCGTGTTCGAGTCGGCGGCCGAGCACTACGAGGTCCTGACCTGCTCGGTGGACGGCGGGCCCGTCCGCACCAACTCCGACTTCTCGGTGGCCGTCGAGCACGGCCCCGAGGCGCTCCGCACGGCCGACACCGTGGTCCTTCCGCCCTTCGACATGTCCCTCCTCTCCCGCGAACTCCCCGCCGGGGTCGCCGAGGCGCTGGCGTCCGTGCCCGCCGGGGCGCGCCTCGTGTCCATCTGCACGGGCGCGTTCGTCCTGGCCGCCGCCGGGCTGCTGGACGGCCGTCCCGCCACCACGCACTGGGCGCTCGCCGCCGTCTTCCGCCAGTGGTTCCCGCAGGTGGCCCTGGACCCCGACGTGCTGTTCGTCGACGACGGGGACGTGCTGACCTCGGCGGGCGCCGCGTCGGGCGTGGACGCCTGCCTGCACCTCGTGCGGAAGGACCACGGCACCGCCGTCGCCAACCACGTGGCGCGCGCCTGCGTCGTACCGCCCTGGCGGGACGGCGGGCAGGCCCAGTACATCGAGCAGCCCGTGCCGGAGGCCACCGCGAACGGGACCTCGGCGACCCGGCAGTGGGCGCTGGAGAACCTGCACGAGCCGCTCACCCTCGGCGAGCTCGCCGGCCACGCCCGGATGAGCCTGCGGACCTTCGCCCGCCGGTTCGACGAGGAGGTCGGCATGAGCCCCGGCCGCTGGCTGATCCAGCAGCGGGTGGCCCGGGCCCGGCACCTCCTCGAGTCCACGGACCTCGCCGTGGACGAGGTCGCGCGCCGGGCGGGCTTCACGACCGGCACCTCGCTGCGCCAGCACCTCCACGCGGCGATCGGCGTCTCCCCGCTGGCGTACCGGCGCACGTTCCGGGGAGAAACCGCCCTCCCCTCACCCGGTCGATAGGCTGGGGCGGGTGAGACACGGGGATTCCGACGGCGTGGTGCAGCCGGTGACCGATCTGAACCTGCTGCGGACGTTCCTCGCCGTCCACCGCTCCGGTTCGTTCACCGCGGCGGCGGGGCTGCTCGGTCTGTCGCAGCCGACGGTGACCACCCAGATCCGCGCCCTGGAGCGGCAGACGGGCCGCGAGCTCTTCGAGCGGCTGCCGCGCGGCGTCGCCCCGACGGCCGTCGCCGACGACCTCGCCGCCCGGGTCGCCGGGCCCCTCGACGCGCTGGCCGCGGTGACCGGGCGCGAGGCCGCGCCCCACGAGCGGGCCGCTCCCGTCCATCTGGCGGGCCCCGCCGAACTGCTCTGCGCGCGCGTCCTGCCCGCCCTCGCCCCGCTGGCGGCCGAAGGCGTACGGCTGAGGGTGAGTCCGGGCCTGACCGAGCCGCTCCTCGACGAGCTGCGCGCGGGCCGGCACGACCTGGTGATCGCCACCTTCCGGCCGCGCGGGCGGGCACTGACCGCCGTACCGCTGACCGACGAGGAGTTCGTCCTCGTCGCGGCCCCCGGCTGGGCCGACCGCGTCGGGGGGCGACTGGCCCTGGAGGGGCCGACGGCGCTGTACCCCGTCCCCCTGGTCGCGTACGCCGAGGACCTGCCCATCGCCCGCCGCTACTGGCGGCACGTGTTCGGGGCGCGGCTGACCCGCCCCGCCGCCGTGACCGTCCCGGACCTGCGCGGGGTGCTCGCCGCCGTCGTCGCCGGAGCGGGCTTCAGCGTCCTGCCGCGCTACCTCTGCCAGGCCGAACTGGCCTCCGGCGCGCTGGTGGCCCTCCACGAACCGGAGGATCCGCCCCTCAACACCGGCTACCTCGTCCAGCGTCCGGGGCGCCCCGACAACCCCGACGTCACCCGGGTCCGGGACCTGCTGATCGAGGCCGGGCCCACCTGGTGAGCGGTTCCGGGGGCGCCGAGCGCCCCTGCTATAACCGGAACATGATCTACCACGTGGTGACGCCCACCGAATGGTCCGCCCGTCCGGAGGAGCCGTACGCCCCCGCCTCCCTCACGGAGGAGGGTTTCGTCCACTGCTCCCCCGACGAGCCGACCACGCTCGCCGTCGTCGACGCCTACTTCCGGGGCTCCGGCCCCCTCCTGGTGCTCCTCCTCGACGAGAACCGGCTCACCGCCAGGACGGAGTGGGAGGCCGCCGCGCCGACCCCGCCGCCCGGCGTCCCCGAGGAGACCCTCTTCCCCCATGTGTTCGGGCCGATCGACCGCGCCGCCGTCGACGAGGTCCTGGAGGTCGTCCGGGACGCGGACGGCCGGGCGACGGGCCTGGCGAAGACCGGCTGACGACGCTCTCCGTCCCGGGCACCGCCTTCCCGTGACGACGTCCTCCGTCCCGCGCACCGCCTTCCCGCCGGGGCCGGGTCCCCGGCCCGGCCCTCCCCGCACGGAGTACCTGGTCCGCCCCGAGTTCGCGGAAGACGGCGACGGGCCGGGGCGCCCGGCCGAACCGGCCACGAAGCAGGAACCGCGCGCGGCGGGCCGCCCCGTGACGGCGTGTCGCGGGCCGCGGGGGCGCCGTCGCCGTGTGCGGTTCCTCCCGCTCTCGGTTAGACCTGGATCACAGCGCCCGCCGACGGCCCGGTGGCGCCCCATCTCCGGGAGGAAGTCGATGATCACCCGTCGCAGCGTGCTCGGCGGGGCCCTCGCCGCCGCGGGCCTCCCGCTCCTCGCCCCCGGCGCCTTCGCCGGGGGCGAGGCACACGCGGCGCGGGGCGGCCCCCGCCCCGCGTCCGCCTCCACACCGCCCGCCTTCACCACGGCCATGCCGGTCCCGCCCGTGCTGCGCCCCCTCTCCTCGACCGGCGACGTGGACTGCTACGAGCTGACCATCCGCAAGTCCACCGCCGAGATCCTCCCCGGCGTCGCCAGCGACGTCCTGACCTACGACGGGCACTTTCCCGGCCCCGTCATCCACGCCCGCTCCGGGCGCCGCGTCCTCGTCCGCCACCACAACGGCCTCCACATGCCCGTCACCGTCCACCTGCACGGCGGGAGCGTCCCGCCCAGCTCCGACGGCAACCCGATGGACGTCTTCGCCCCGGGCACCGCGCGGACGTACGTGTACACCAACCGGCAGCCCCACGCCTCGCTCTGGTTCCACGACCACGCCCACCACATGGAGGCCGAGCACGTCTACCGCGGCCTGTCCGGCGGCTATCTGCTCACGGACGACCTCGAACAGAGCCTTCCGCTGCCCAAGGGCCGGTACGACGTGCCCGTCACGATCCGCGACGCCCGCTTCGACGAGCGGGGACAGCTGGCGTACACGATGAGCGACCGGAACCGCACCACCATCCTCGCCAACGGCAAGCCCACCCCGTACTTCCAGGTCGCGGCCCGCAAGTACCGCTTCCGGCTGCTCAACGGCTCCAACCTGCGGCTCTTCTCGCTGAGCCTGTCCGACGGCACTCCGCTCATCCAGATCGGCTCGGACGGCGGCCTGCTCGAACGCCCCGTCGCCGTGCCCGTGCTCACGCTCTCGCCCGGGGAACGCGCCGACGTGGTCGTCGACTTCTCCCGCCACCCCGTCGGCACCCGGCTGGTCCTCGCCAACACCGGGCCGGGCCGGCCCGAGCAGGTCGGCCGGGTGCTCCGCTTCGACGTCGTGCGCACCGCCGACGACCCCAGCCGCGTCCCCGCGGTCCTGCGGACGCTGCCGCCCGCCGCCGCGCTGCCCAGGGCCGCCGTCACCCGCCACATCGAGCTCAGCATGGACGAGGACGGGCGCCCCGACCCCCGGGGGTTCGTCAACGGGCGGCTGTTCGACCCCGATCGCGTCGACACCACCGTGGCGTTCGGGTCCTCCGAGATCTGGAACGTCACCAACACCAACAAGCGCGCCCCGCACAACTTCCACGTGCACCTGGTCCAGTTCCGGGTCCTCGAACGCGGCGGACGGCCCGCGGGCCCGACCGAGGCGGGTCTGAAGGACACGGTGCGGGTCATGCCGGGCGAGACGGTGAAGCTGCACATGACGTTCGACGGCTTCCGCGGCGACTACGTGTACCACTGCCACATGCTCGACCACTCGGCCATGGGCATGATGGCCACCTTCCGGGTCCGGTGAACCGGCCCGGAAGGCGGGCGGCTCAGTCGCCGTCCCGGGGGAACTCCATGGCCCGCACGGCCTCCCCGGCCCGCTTCTCCATCTCCTCCGGGGAGACGTCCTCGACGTGCGTGGAGATGTTCCAGCGGTGTCCGAAGGGGTCCTCGAACTGTCCGGTGCGGTCGCCGTAGAACTCGTTCTTCACCGGTGACAGCTCCGTGGCGCCCCGGGCGAGGGCCTCGGCGAAGACCGCGTCGACGTCCTCGACGTACACGTGCAGGGTGACGGGCGTGCCGCCCACCGTCCTCGGCGAGCGGAAGCCCATGCTCGGGAACTCGTCGGCGAGCATGACGAGCGCGTTCCCGAGCTCCAGCTCGGCGTGGCCGATCGTGCCGTCGGGCGCCGGCATCCTCATCCGCTCGGTCGCCCCGAGCACGGAGACGTAGAAGTCGATCGCCTCCGCGGCCCCGTCGACGCAGAGGTACGGCGTGACGCGCGGATATCCCTCGGGGATGGCCTTGACGGTCACCGGGCTCCCGCCTTTCCGGACAGGGCGGTCACCGCCGACCGCCGTCTGCGACCACTGATATCCCGAACCCGTCGGCCCGCTCCGACGCCGCGCGGCGGCCCGGCACCGAATGCGCTGAAGGAGCGACCACCCCTCCGGGCCGCTCCCGGCGGCTCGGCGGACTGGCGAACCGGCGGCTCGGCGGACTGGCGAACCGGCGGCTCGGCGGACGGGCGGACCGGCGGACCGGCGGACCGGCGGACCGGCGTAGAGTGGGCACGGGCGCGGCGTGATCATGAGGAGTGCCCATGACCGTGGCCGGCCTTGAACACACCACCGTCCCCGCCGACACCGGCGAGGTGACCCTGCTGATAGCCCGCCGGGTGGAGCCCGGGTACGAAGCCGCCTTCGAGCTGTGGGCGAAGGGCATCCTCGACACGGCGGCCGGCTTTCCCGGTCACCTCGGGCACGGCCTCTTCCGCTCCTCCGGCGGCGACGCCCCCTGGTTCCTCGTCCACCGCTTCCGGAACGCGGAGGCCTGCCGGGCCTGGCAGGGGTCCCCCGAGCGGGCCGCCTGGTTCGCCGACTGCGAGGGCCACCACCACACCGAGATCGCCCGGCGCGAACTCACCGGCATGGAGACCTGGTTCGCCAAGCCGGGCTCGACCCGGCCCGCGCCGCCCCGGTGGAAGATGGCGATCAGCGCGACCCTGGCGATCTACCCGATCTCCGTGCTCGGCAGTCTCTTCCTCGTCCCCCGCCTCACCGCGCTCCCCCTCCTGCTGAGCAGCGCGGTCGTCGCCTGCGTCTTCAACGTGCTGATGACCTACGTGGCGATGCCCGCCGTGAGCAGGCTCCTGCGCGGCTGGCTGACCCCGTAGCCCCGCGCCCTCACGCCTTGCGGCCGACGCCGGCGTACATCGCGACGTCCGGCGTCGGCGTCCGCGGCCGCCACGCGGAGCAGGACACCACTCCGGGCTCCAGCAGCTCCAGGCCGTCGAAGTAGCGGGCGATCGCCTCGGGCGTGCGCTGGGTGAGCTTCGGGGTGCCGTGCTCGTTCCAGAACGCCACCGCCGCGTCGACGTCCGGCATGTCGGGGTGGGTGACCGTGTGGGACAGGACGAGGTGGCTGCCGGGGGCGAGCGCGTCCATCAGGCGGCGGACGATCGCGTACGACTCCTCGTCGTCCTCGACGAAGATGACGACCCCGAGCAGCATCAGCGCGACCGGCCGCGAGAGGTCGAGGGTCTTCGCCGCGGCGGCCAGGATCGTGTCGACGTCCCGCAGGTCGGCGTCCAGGTAGTCGGTGCGGCCCTCGGGCGTGCCGACCAGCAGGGCGCGGGCGTGCGCGAGCACGAGCGGGTCGTTGTCGACGTACACGACCCGCGCGTCGGGGGCGACCCGCTGGGCGACCTCGTGGGTGTTGTCGGCGCTCGGCAGCCCCGTGCCGATGTCCAGGAACTGCCGGATGCCCTCCTGCTCGGCCAGGTGCCGCACCGCCCGCCCCAGGAACAGCCGGTCCGCCTTCGCATACTCCCCGATGCCGGGGTGCAGTTCGCGGATCCGGTCGCCGGCCTCCCGGTCGACCGGGTAGTTGTCCTTGCCGCCGGTCCAGTAGTTCCATATCCGGGCGGTGTGCGGCCGGGAGGTGTCGATGCGCGATTCGATGTCGGTCACGCCGTCAACGTATCGCAGCGCTCCTGCAACTCCCTTGGCAGAACGCCTCTTTGCCCCCTGTCGTTCACGTCTCCGCTGCCCGGCGGGAACGGAAGGCCGCGCGGTGGGCGCTCGGCGGACGGCCCGTGTGGCGGGTGAAGAGGGCGGTGAAGGTGCCGGGGTCGCGGTAGCCGACGGAGGCCGCGACGGCGGCGACGGTGCGGTCGGTGGTCTCCAGGAGGTGGCGGGCGCGGCGGACGCGGGAGGACTGGAGGTGGGCGAGGGGGGTGCGGCCGGTCTCGGCGGCGAAGCGGCGCAGTAGGGTCCGGGTGCTGACGCCGAAGGCGGCGGCGAGGGCCGGGAGGTCGTAGCGGGCGGCGAGGTGCTGGTCGAGGTGGCGCATGACCCGCTCGGAGAACCCGTGGCCGGGCTGCGGGAGGAGCCGGGCGTCCACGTAGGGGGCCTGCGAGGTGCGGGCGTCGTCGACGAGGGCGAGGCGGGCGGTGGCGCGGGCCACGCGGGGCCCGCCGTGCCGGCGGATCAGGTCCAGCGCGAAGTCGTACATGGCGCTGAAGGCGGCCGTGGTCGTCACCCCCGTGTCGGTGACGACGAGTTCTTCGGGCCGGACGTCGACGGCCGGGCGGCGCCGGGACAGGGCGTCCGCGTGGAGCCAGGAGGTCGTGGCGCGGCGCCCGTCGAGCAGCCCGGCGTCGGCCAGCAGGAACGCGCCGACGCAGAGGGAGACGACGGCGGTGCCGGTGGCGAAGTGCGCTCGGATCGCCGCGATCTCGGGCGCGAGGGCGCCGAGCCGTGCGTCGAGGTCCGCGTCGGGGAGCAGTTCGAAGCCCGGTACGACGAGGACGTCGACCTCGCGCAGCGGGCCGACGTCGAGGCGTGCGCCGCCGGAGGCGGTGACCCGGCGGCGCGGCGAGACGACCGACACGCGGTAGCCGGGACCGCCCGGTCCCGCGACGTGCCCGGCCATCGTCAACAGGTCCGGCACGCCGAAGACTTCGGACGCGAAGCAGTCCGGATAGGCCAGGACACCGACGCGCAGCGCACTCATGGTGGCGAGATTACCGGTGGAGTCGGCGATCTCGCCCCTCACCCGGTGCCCGGCCGACGGGCCACGCTGTGCCCATGACTTCTCCCGCCGACGATCCGACTCCCACCGGTGATCCGCTTCCCGCCGCCGATCCGATCGACGACTTCGACCACCGCCTCGTCGACGTGGACGGCGTGGTGAAGACGGTCCACACGGCCGGTTCCGGGCCCGCCGTCGTCGTCCTGCCCGAGATGCCCGGCATCAGTCCCGACGTGCTGCGCCTCGCCCGCTGGGTGCGGGACGCCGGCTTCACCGTCCACGTGCCGTCCCTCTTCGGGACCGACGGCGCCTTCCCCACGCTCGAAGGGGGCATGGAGGTGGTCCGGCGGGCGTGTGTCAGCGCGGAGTTCCGGGCGTTCGCCGGGGGCGGTACGAGCCCGGTCACGGTGTGGCTGCGGGGTCTGGCGCGCCGGGCGCACGCCGAGTGCGGCGGCCCGGGCGTCGGCGCGATCGGCCTCTGCTTCACCGGCAACTTCGCCCTCACCATGGCCCTGGAGCCGGCCGTGATCGCGCCCGTGGTCAACCACCCCTCCCTGCCCCTCGACGACCCCGGCGGCCTCGAACTCGACGAGGCGGACGCGCGTGCGATCCGGGAGCGGGTGGCCCGCGACGGACTGACCGTCCTCTCCTACCGCTTCGAGGGCGACCGCTGGTGCACGGGCCGCCGCTTCGCCGCGTACCGCGCGCTGCTCGGGGACGCCTTCGACGGCCGTGTCCTCCCGGACGGCGCGGCGAACCCCGCTCCCCCGCCGTTCTTCGCCGAGCAGGTCGGTACGCCGCACAGCGTCGTCACCGCCCACCTCGTGGACGAGGCCGGCCACCCCACGGTCCGGGCCCGGGACGAGATCCTGGCCTTCCTGAGCGACCGCCTGCTCCCCTGAGGCGTGGCTCCCGGGTCAGGCCGGGCCGGGCAGGTCGAGCAGCATCACGTCGTGGAGGTCCGCGGCTCCGCCTCCCGGCCGTGTCTCGCCGACCTTGCGGTAGCCCCACGCCCGGTAGGCGGCCGTCGCCGCCCGGTTCTCCGGGTGGACGTTCAGCAGCACCCGCTCGGCACCGATCCCGTCGAGCAGCGCCGTGTGCAGGCCCCGCGCGACGCCCTGTCCGCGCCACGGCCCGCGCACCGCGAGCTCCATGAGCCCGAAGGTGCGGCGCCCGTCCTCGCGCCGCATGGCGTCGGGCACGGGCTCGGTGAGTTCGTCCCACCACACCGCGTCGGGCGGGAGCGGCCTGCCGTACGCCATGCCGATCGGCGCGCCGTCCCCGGCGCGGGCCAGGGCGGCGCGGAAGCCGTGGTCGCCGGCCTGGACGGGGAAGCGGCGGAAGGCGGCGGCGACGCCGTCCCCGGTCTCGTGGTACGGAGGGCCGGCGAAGGCTTCGGCGTAGACCAGCCTGAACGCGTCCTGGGCCCGCACCGCGGCCGCTCCGTCCATGGGCTCGATCGCTATGGTCCCTCGCCCCGTCATGTGGTCCCCCTCGAACGGTCACGTGTGTGCGTCCGTCGCGCACGCGCGGCCGCCGGACCCCCGGGATCGTACCCGGCGTCGCCCGCCCCGCCCCCGTTCCGGCGTACGCGGGAGCACACTGGCAGAAGGGGGCGGAAGGCCTGCCCCGGCCCGGGTCCGGCCGGTCCCGCCCACGTGTGGAAGAGGGTGCGCGGATGTCCGGAAGCCGGTCCTCGTCCCGCTCGCGCTATGCCCCCGACCGGGGGCTCGCGACCCGCATGGCGACGACGATGTTCCTCATCGGCCTGTTGTACGTGGTCTTCGTCGGCGTCCTGCTGGTGCTGCTGCGCGGCTCCTGGCCCGTCATCCTGCTGATCACGGGCGCGCTGTTCGTCGGGCAGTTCTGGTTCAGCGACCGGATCGCCGCGCTGGGGATGGGGGCCCGCGAGGTGACCCGCGAGCAGGCGCCCGAACTGCACGGCACCGTGGACCGGATCTGCGCGCTGGCCGACATGCCGAAGCCGAAGGTGGCGATCGCCGAGAGCGACGTGCCGAACGCGTTCGCCACCGGTCGCGGCGAGAGGACCGCGCTGGTCTGCGTCACGACCGGCCTGCTGCGGCGCCTGGAGCCGGAGGAGCTGGAGGGGGTCCTCGCGCACGAGATGTCGCACGTGGCTCACCGGGACGTCGCGGTCATGACCGTCGCGTCCTTCCTCGGCGTCCTCGCCGGGATGATGACGCGGGTCGCGCTCTACAGCGGTCTCGGCCGCAGCCGGGACAGCACCGCGGGCATCGCCCTGATCCTCGTCCCCGTGGTCAGCGCCGCCGTCTACGTCGTCAGCTTCCTGCTGACCCGGGTGCTGTCCCGCTACCGGGAGCTGTCCGCCGACCGTGCCGCCGCGCTGCTCACCGGCCGCCCCTCGGCGCTGGCCTCCGCGCTGACCAAGGTGAGCGGCGAGATGGCCCGGATCCCGACGGAGGACCTGCGCAAGGCGGAGCCGTACAACGCCTTCTGGTTCGCGCCCGCCTTCTCCTCCAGGGAGACCCTGAGCCGGCTGCTCTCCACCCACCCGCCCCTGGAACAGCGGCTCGAACAGCTCGCGCGGATCTCGGCGCGGCTCGGTGAGGCGTGACGGCGGTGGGGTTCCTCGACAGCATCCTCGGGCGCGACCGGCCGGTGCGGCCGGACCTGGACCGGCTCTTCGGGCTGCCGGCCGCCGCTCTCACCCTCCGGGCCGGTACGGGCTTCGTGCCGGCCGGCGCCGGATCGGTGTGCTTCGCGACGGTGGAGGGCGGCGCGTTCGCACGTCTGAAGGAGGAGGTACGTGACCTCCTCGACGTCGAGGCGGTGGCCGCGGCCGACCGGGGCGGGGCTGCGGACGCGTACCCCGTGACGTACGGCTCGGACGCGTACGGCTACACCTGGCTCACGGTACGGCGTCCCGCCGAGGACCTGATCACGCTGGTCAACGACCTGCACGCGGTCAACGCGCTCCTGGAGGAGGCCGGCTTCGGCCCGAACCTGCTCTGCTCGCTGACCGCGTTCCGTCCCCCGGGGGCGGAGGACGGGCCGGGAGCGGAAGCCGGTCCGGGGGCGGACGGCGGGCTGGGGGGCGACGGACGGGCGGAGGGCCCGGCGGGCGGCCCTCGCCGGGCCCGGGACCTCGCGCTCGTGTACCTCTACAAGCGCGGCACCTTCTACCCCTTCGCGCCGCGCGCGGAACGTGCCGAGACCCGCGACAACGCCCTTGAGCTCCAGGTCAGAGGGCTGCTCGCGGGCGACCTCCCGATGGAGCCCGACATGGAGCGGTGGTTCCCGGTCTGGGGCGCCCCGGGGCTCGGCGGGCCCTGACGGACGACGCGGCGGCGGGGTCGGCTCAGTCGAGACGGACGGCGAGCATGCAGGCGTCGTCCTCGTGGCCCGCCTGGTCGGGGTCGGCGAGGATGGCGTCGATCAGGTCCTGGGGTGCCGCGTCCGGCGAGCGGGCGACGAGGCGGGCGAGGCGGTCGATGCCCTTGGTGACGTCCTCTCCCCGGCGTTCGACCATGCCGTCGGTGTAGAGGAGCAGGAGGTCGCCCCGGCGCAGGGAGGTCGTGGTGGTCTCGTACGCGTAGCCGGGCAGGGCTCCGAGCAGCGGGCCGCGTTTGCCCGTGTGGAGGGGCTGGGCCTGTCCGTCGCGGAGCAGGATGGGCGCGGGGTGGCCGGCGTCGGCCCAGTGCAGGTTGCGGGCGTCGTCGATGTGACCGGCGACGACGGTGGCGGTCTGTTCCGAGGAGTCGCTGCAGACGAGTTCGTTGAGCCAGGTCATGATCTCGCCGGCGGACGCTCCGGTCTGGGCGAGACCGGCCAGGGCGTGGCGCTGCTGGGACATGCGGGCCACCGCGTCCAGGCCGTGGCCGGCGGCGTCGCCGATGGCGACCAGGACCCGGCCGTCGGACAGGAGGCGGCACTTGTACCAGTCGCCTCCGACGGCCGCGTCCGGTTCGACCGGCCCGTACGAGGCCGCCACGGTCAGACCGACCGCCGCCAGCGCCTCGGAGTGGGTCGGCAGCAGGGCCTCGCGCAGTGCGTCGGCCACCCGTCGCTCCGCCCATGTCTGGCGCCGGAGCCGGTCGGACTCGCGTTCCGTCTCGGCGAGCCTGCGGCGGCTGCGGATCTGTGGGGTGAGGTCGCGGGCCACGAGGTTCACCGCCCACGGCCGCCCGTCGGTGCCGACCACCGGCCGCCCGAGCAGATCGAGCGTCCGCACCTCCCCGAGGACCAGGAAGCGGATCCGGGTCCAGGCGGGCTCCTCGCCGGCCAGGACGGAGGTGAGGAACTCGGCGAACGCGGTGAGGTCGTCGGGGAGCAGGGCGTCACAGAGCTGGTCCAGCTGCCAGGGCATCCCGATGTCGGCGTGGAAGATCCGGCTCAGCCCTTCCGACCAGGTCACCTTCCCCGACAGCAGGTCCCAGTTGCCCCAGCCGAGGGAGGCGAGGTACTGGGCGTCGATCGTCATGAGTTCGGTCTGGCTCTGCACGGGCCGCCAGGTCGCGAGGACCTGTTCGCCGCAGAGCGCCGCCGAGTAGAGGAGCGGGGCGCGGTGGAGCCGGCCCAGGCGCTGCTCGGTGTAGTCGACGACCTGGCCTTCCAGCGGACCGCCGCCGGCGACGACGTCGGTGAGCGCCGCGAGGAGGCCGGTCGCCGCCGCTCCGGGCCGGGCCTCCAGGAACCGCTGTCCGACCTGCCGGTCGGGGGCCTCCAGCCATTCGGCGGAGCGGATGCGGTTGCCGGCGACGATGCGGAAGTCCCGTACCGCCCCGGTCTCGTCGTGGACCGGTTCGAGGAGGGCGGCGGAGGCGGGGATCGCGCCGAGGACGGCGCAGGTGCCGGTGGCGCCGCGGTCGTGGGTGCTGCAGAGACAGCCCGTCGCGGTGTCGTTGCGCGCCGGGAGGGCGGGGCCGGGGGCGAGCGTCTGGACGGGGGCGGTGACCTCGTCCCCGGGAGCGGGGGCGGCGGGCCGGTCCGCGCTGCGGCGGACGGCGGAGCGCAGGGCGGAGACCTCGCCTCCGATGAGGTCCTTGAGCTCTTCGACGGTGTCGGGCAGCGGAAATCCCATGATCGCCTCCCGGGGCCGGTGGTACGCCGCCGGGCCGGCCGGTTCCGGCCCTGCCGCCATCGGCCCGTCCTCTCGGCCCCCTGCCCGCTCGTCCCGGGACCATGCCCGGAACCGGCCCGCGGCCTCCGGCACGACGACGTCGGCCTTAAGGACACCGCCACGCAGACCCAGGCGACGGCGACCAGGACCAGCGCCACCGCCGCGCGGGGAAGGGGTTCGAGTCCGGAGCCCATGTGCCCGGGGCGCCACACCACCGCCACCAGGAGCGCGGCGGCCGCGATGAAGATCGAGACCCCGGCCCGGGCGCCGTGCCGTACACGTACCGCTGGAGCACCGTGCCCCGCGTCTCCCGGCGGGCCCAGGCGTGCACCCGTTCCGGAGACGCGGTCGAGAAGGCGACCACCGTGATCACGAGGTACGGGAGGAGATGGGCGAGCAGCATCAGCACGCACACGTCCGCGGCCGAGACCTGCGTCCAGCTGCCGTCCGAACCGAGGAGGAGCGCCGCCACGCCGGCGGCGACGAAGGTGCTCACCACCGATCGCCGGCGCTCGGAGAGCCACTGGTTCCGGCGGCGTGGCGCACGCGACCGGCTCACCGGGAAGCGGCCCGCTCGGCGCGGCCGGACACGAGCCCGTTCGCCGCGGGCGCGGCGAGGGGCGCGAGCGGCCCCGTGGTCCCGCCGCCGTCGGAGCCCGTCCCAGGCTTCCCGCTCACGGCTTCCTCTCCGCCTCCTCGACCACGAGCCCGGTCCCGGGGCACCAGCCTGCCCACCCCCGCACCGGGAGGCACCCCGGCGGGGCCACGAGGATGAGCCGGAACGTCACCCGCTCCCGAGCGGGTCGGCGGGGATGTCGCCGCGGAGGACGATCCCGGACACGGCGGGAGGGGGAGCCCCGTGACCGGTCAGCTCGGCGGTGGTGACCGCGAGCTGACGACGGGTGGGCTCGGGCATGGAGGTGAAGCGGACCGGCAGGCCGTTCCCGGTCGTTTCCCGTCGTTTCCCGTCGTTGACAGCTGTCTGCCGTGGTCGGTCTAATGCGGACGCGTGGCCATCGGACCCTCCGGTCCGGTCGTGGAAGAGGGGCGCAGTCGTGGGTGTGCACATCGGCGTGCCGGATGACGCACCGGCCGGGATCGCTGAGCTGTACGAGCGGGACCGCACGTGCCGGACCCTGGGGATCGCCCTGGAGGAGGTCGCGCCGGGCCGGGCGTTGATGCGCATGCGGGTGGGCGAGGACATGGTGAACGGCCACGGCACGGCCCACGGAGGGTTTCTCTTCCTCTTCGCCGACGCGGCGTTCGCCTATGCCTGCAACGGCTACGGGCCGGTCACCGTGGCGCAGTCCGCACAGGTCACCTTTCTGCTGCCGGCCGCGGTGGACGACGAACTGCTCGCCGAGGCCGTGGAGCGGACGCGCTCGGGCCGCAACGGGATCTACGACGTGACGGTCCGCCGGACGGACGGGACGGTCGTGGCGGAGTTCCGCGGACAGAGCGTCATGCTCGCCGGCAAGGCGCGGCCGCGGTCCGGGTGACGGGCGCGCGGCGCCCGTCACCCGCCTGTCGCGTGCCCGGTCAGTCGGCCGGGCGCTCGTCCACCACCTGCCTGAGCTTGCCCGTCCGCGGGTTGGTGGCCAGCTCGGAGCGCGGCACCCACTCGATGCCCAGCTCGTGGATGGCGCCGTCCGCGACCTCCGCGGGGAAGAGCGGCCGGGCCGCGTAGACCGCCTCGACGAGCCGGGCGCCCAGGTCCGCCGGGGGTTCTTCGACGTATCCCAGGCGCAGGATCAGGCCGTCCCGTCCGTCCCAGCGGCGCTGCACCATCTGCATGCCGGCGATGTACCGGTCCGGGTCCGCCTCCACGAGCACCGCGCGGACGTCCTCGATCGGCATCGAGACCGTGCCGACCCGTCCGCCCTCCAGGGACCGGCCGAGGAGACGGAACCGCCGGCACCGCTGGTCGACCCACTCGCCGCGGTCGCCGGTCGGGAACCTGATGACCGGCATGAGGGTGCGGAACAGGTTGGTGACCATGACGCGGCCCGGCACCCCGGGCGTGGTGATCGGCTCGCCGGTGACGTCGTCGACGAGTTCCACCACCGTCCGGTGCGGGAACGCCTCGTGCACCCGTACGTCGTCCCCGGGTACGGGTCGTCCGACGAGCCCCGCGTCGATGGAGGCGTAACCGACGGAGGCGACGGCCGCCTTGGGGAAGGCCCGCAGCAGGATGGGCCGCAGGTCGGTGAAGAGCAGGTCGCCGCCGAAGAGCAGCAGTTCCACCGAGTCGGCGGTCCGGCCCCGCCGGACGAGGCACTCGGCCACGGCGGCCAGTTTCATCGGGACGCCGGCGAGGACGTTCACGCCGAAGTCGTCGATCAGGTCGGCGACGAACTCGTTGGGGGCGCCGGCGCCGACGGGCAGGCGGACGTTCTCCACGGGGGCCGCGTGCAGGGCGTGTTCGATGTAGAGCATTCCGCCGTACAGTTCGCCGGCCCAGAAGAGGTTGGCCACCCGGTGCCCCGGCTTCAGTCCGGCCCGCACGATGCCGGCGCCGAACGCGGTGACCGAGTCGGCGTGTTCCGACCGCGACCAGACGGACAGCTTGGGCGTGCCGGTGGTCCCGCCGGTCCGGTAGACCCCGGCGTCCGTCAGCGGACCGGTCAGCACCCGGTTGTCCGGCCAGGTGTTGGCCGCCCAGAACTCCGCGTGGTCGATGACGGGGAGCTGGGTGAGGTGCGAGACCGTCCGCGGCACGTCCCGGTACGCCTCCGCGTAGAAGGGCGAGTGGGCGCGGACGAAGTCGACGAGTTCCTGAAGGGATTTGGCGGGCACTACCTCTCCTGCTCTGTGTCGTCGGATTCCGGCCGGCCCCCGATCCACGTGCGTGCGAGTTCCCGCACGACGGAGCCGTCACGGTCGGCCAGTTTGTTCTCCAGGTACGCGGCCGCCCAGGGGTTGGTGGGGACGCGGAAGGCCGGTCGCTCGGCCCGCAGCGTCCGCACCACGACCTCCGCCACTTCGGACGCCTCCTGCCCGGCGCCCTCCCAGCCGTGGTGGACGACCCAGTCGATGTAGTCGGCGAAGGTGGGGGCGTAGGGGCCGGAGGCGGCCTCGATGGTCTTGCGGTCGACGTCGGGGAAGATCCCGAACGAGGTGTTCCTGACGAAGCCGGGGACCACAACGGACACCTTCACCCCGTGCGCCTCCGCCACCGGGGCGAGGCTCTCCATGAACCCCTCGACGGCGAACTTGGCCGCGCAGTAGGCCTCGTTGAAGGGCTGCCCGACGACTCCGTGAACGCTGCCGATGGTGACGAGACGCCCCCGGGCGGCCCGGAGCAGCGGCATCGCGGCCCTGCTCACCTCGACCACTCCGAAGAAGTTCACCTCCAGGTTGGCCCGCAGCGCTTCCGTGGTGGACATCTCCAGGGTCGGGTCGAAGTTGGAGACGCCGGCGTTGTTGACCACGGCGTCGAGTCGTCCGTGCGCCCGGCGCACGCCGTCGACGCAGCGGGCGACGGAGCCGGGGTCGGTGACGTCCAGTCGGCGGATGTCCAGGGAGACGCCGGCCCGGTCCGCCTCCTCCCGCAGTGCCCCGGCGCGGTCGGGCTCGCGCAGGGTGGCGACGGTGGTGAAGCCGGCCCGTGCCGCGGCGATCGCCGTGGCCTTGCCGATGCCCGAGGACGTTCCGGTGATCAGCACGACCTGGGGTTCCCGGTCCGCCGTGCTCATGAGGTGCCCTCGGCCAGGGCCGGTTCGGCGTTCCCGCCGTCCGCCTCCGCCGTCCGCCCCCGCTCGGCCGCGTCCAGCAGGCGCTGGATCCGCAGTGCCGGCAGGAAGGAGCAGGCCGCGAGGAGCGTGCCGCCGGCCATGGTGACCCGGGCCGCGTCCAGGATGCCGAGCGGGCCGGTGAGCAGGCTGACCGCCACGCCTCCGGCCAGGGCGGCCAGCGGGATCACGCCCCAGGTCGCGGTACGGAAGGCCGCGTGCATCACCCCCTGGTTCCGTGCGGACATCCGGGACTGCCGGATGGGCGCGCTGCTCACGTTGATGAAGGACATGAAGAAGCCGTAGCAGCCCATGGTCACGGCGATCACGGCGCCGGCCGGGAGGGCGGGTGCCGCGAGCACGCCGAGGCCCACCAGACAGTGCAGGAGCAGCGCCCAGGCCAGCATCCGCCCCGTCCCCAGCCGTTCACCGGCCTTCGGCGCGAGGGCCGCGCCGGCCAGGGCGCCCACCGCCGCCACGGACATGGCGGCGCCGAAGACGCCGACGGAGACGC
Source organism: Streptomyces sp. NPDC053513 (assembly GCF_044544765.1). Taxonomy (NCBI): domain Bacteria; kingdom Bacillati; phylum Actinomycetota; class Actinomycetes; order Kitasatosporales; family Streptomycetaceae; genus Streptomyces; species Streptomyces sp. NPDC053513. Next base: position 468,789 of record NZ_JBITXP010000003.1, on the reverse strand, counting down.
CGAGCCCCTGGTAGGCGAGGATCGGGAGCACGGTGACGAAGACGGGGCCGCCGCAGTTGAGCGTCACGGCCGCCACCACGACCCGGCGCAGCACCGGGTCGGACCAGTTCAGCCGGAAGCCCGCCGTCAGCCGCTCCCCCACCGAACCCTCGGCGACGGTCCGCTCGCCCCAGGGCCGCATGGAGCGGATGCACAGGGCGGAGACCAGGTAGCTGGCGGCGTCGACGAGCAGGGCGGCGACGCCCAGGGCGCCGTAGAGACCGGCGGCCAGGGAGGGGCCGGAGACCTCGGAGACCGAACGGCTGCCCTCCATCCGGGAGTAGGCGCGCACCAGGTGGTCCTTCGGCACCACGGCGGGGACGGCGACGAGGTAGCCGACGGTGAAGAAGATCGTGGCGCCGCTGATCACCGCCACGCAGGCGAACAGCAGGGGGGTGGAGAGCCATCCCTGCCAGTACGCCAGGGGGATGACGGCCACCGCCGCCAGGCGGGCGAGGTCGCAGACGAGCAGGGTGCGGCGGTTGTCCCACCGGTCCACCAGGACTCCGGCCAGCGGACCGAGGAGCGGGATCCCCAGGTACTGCGCCATGGCGACGACGCCCACCTGGAACGCGGAGGCGTCCAGGGCGAAGATCATCACGGTCGGCACCACGAAGACGGTGATGCGGTCGCCGACGGTGCTCACCGACTGACCGATCCAGAACCGGTTGAACTCGGCGCCCAGGGACACCGGCCGTGAGAGCCTCACCGCTCCTCCAGCACCACGAGGCCGGAGGTCTTGCCGGTCCGGTCGTTGCTGATCAGGTCCGTGACGGGGCGCACGCGGAAGTTCTCCGGATCGTGCTGGAAGGCGGTGCTCAGGGTGAAGGTCCCGGTCAGGAGTTCCTTGCGGAGCCGTTCGGCGTCCACGGTCGCGCCCGGGGCGGTGAGCAGCAGCACCTCCACGGATCCGGCACGCCCGCCGGTCTCGGAGATCACCACCTGGGCGCGCGAGACGCCCGCCTCCCGCTCCACGCGCGTGATCACCTCGTCGACGTGCAGGCCCAGGCCCCGGACCTGGACCACGCTGTCGCGGCGGCCGAGCACCCGCATGGCCCGCCCGGGCCGGCCGCACGGGCACTCCACCAGTCGTCCCGCGTCCCCGGTGCGGTAGCGCAGCACCGGGTTGAGCACGTCGGGGTCGAGAGCGGTGAAGTCGAGGAGCTGGTCCTCGCCGACGTGGACCAGCTGGTCGGGCAGGGTGTGGAACGTGTCCGCGGGGCAGTCGGGCGTGTTGGTGCCGACCACCCAGGTCTCGGTGCTGCCGAACATGCCCCAGCGGCGGGCCTCCGGCGCGACCGCGGCCATGTCCTCCTCCAGCTGCGGCTGCCAGGCCTCGCCGAGCCAGAGCACCTTGCGCAGGTCCGGCAGTTCCAGGCCTGCGGCCCGGGCGTGGGCGAACCAGAGCCTCAGCACGCTCGGGGTGCCGCCGATCGCCGTCACCCCGCGTGCCACGAAGAAGGCCAGCCACTCGGCGTACTCGTCCTTGGTGACGGAGCCCAGCGCGATCACCTGGCAGCGGGAGAGGTCGGACAGGGCGGCGACCAGGAAGTGCGCGCCCCACATGCGGCCGGCGCCCCAGGCGTTGACGAAGACGTCCTCGCGGTCCAGCGGCTGCCAGTGGGCGTGCACCCCGGCCATGTAGAAGCCGGTGGGCGCGTGGCCGAGTTTGGGCGCGCCGGTGCTGCCGCCGCTCTGGAAGAGCCAGGTGGCGCCGTGCTCGGCGCGCGGTCGCAGGTGGGCGAGGGCGGCGTTGAGGTCGTCCTTGAGCAGCGGGGGGAGGGCGGCGATGTCGTCGAGGGTGCGGATGTCCTCGGAGTCGCGGTAGCGCGAGGCCAGTTCCGGGACCTGTCGCAGGCGTTCCAGTGTTCTGCGGGCGACCGTCAGCCGTGGCTCGGCCGCCTCCGGGGTGAGCGAGAACATGGTGGTCAACTCGTTTCCGTCGGGGAGGGGGACGGGGAGGCTCCGCCGTCGGCGTCCGCCTCGGTGCCGGTTTCGGTGTCGGTGCCGGTTTCGGTGTCGGCGAGGTGCCTGGCGTGGGCGTCCCGGTAGGCGGTGAAGCGGGCCAGGGTGATGTCCCGTTGGACCTTTCGGTCCGGGTCGCCGGGGACGCGGGGGATGACGCCGTCGGGCTCCAGCTCGGAGAACCAGAACCGCTGTCCGTCGTGGAGGAAGTCGAGGCAGAAGAACGGGATGCGCAGCCGCTCGGCGAAGTAGGCGGTGGCCTCGGCCAGTTCCTCGGGCACGGGGGTGAACTCCATGGTGCCGCCGTGGCTCATGTTGGCGACCGCCGAGCCGGGTTGCGGGGTCCGCTTCAGGACCGTGTGGGGACGGCCGTCGATCACGTACACCCGGTGGTCGACCGTGCCGTCGCCGAGGTACGGCTGGACCACGAGCGTGGTGTCGCCGCCCTGGGCGAGGCTGGCCAGGCCCCGGATGTCCTCCCTGCCGCGCGCCAGGTTGACTCCCCCGCCGCCGCACCAGCCGGCCGGTTTGACGATGGCCGGGTACGCCATGTTCCCGAGGGCCACCTCGTACAGGTGCCTGCTCACGTCGCGTCCCGTGCCGATGCGGACGGTCGGGATCGGGGGGATCGGGGAGCCGCCGAGGTGGAGCAGGGTGGCCAGCTTGTCGTTGCCGATCAGCGAGGTCTCGGGCGGGAAGGGCAGGTAGAAGCCGGCCTGTTGCAGCACCGTGCACAGGGCGTACTGGTTGAAGACGTCCATCTGCTGGTACGGCAGCGAGTAGAGCGCGGTGATGAAGAGCGTGTCCCGGGGTGTGACGGGCTCGTCGTCCACGTGGACCCGGGGACGTCCGGGTTCCGTGCAGTCCACCGTCACCGCGTCGGGGGAATGCCGGGTCCAGCGGAGGCCCAGGTCCTCGGCGGCCTCGGCGTACAGGTCCCAGAACACGGTGTGCCACGTCTCGGCCGTCCGGGTCGATTCCCGGTCGGGGAAGATCCAGCACATCCGGCGCAGCGGGCCGGTGTCGGTGCGGTCCGGGGAGGGGTTCACGGGGTGGCCTCCGGTGCGGTGGGTCGGGGGTGCGGGGCGCCGGTCCGTCCGTCCTGTGCGGAGGCTCGCTCCGCCCACCAGCGGCGGCCGGACTCGGGAAGGGTGTCCAGCGGGTCGTAGTACGGGTGGCGCCGGGCCAGCGCTTCGTCGAGGTCCGCGTCGGGCGACTGCCGGACTTCGAGCTCGGTCCGGTAGTTCTTCGTCCAGTACGAGATGCCGCGTTCGCGCTCGTAGGCGACGGCCTGGTGCACCCAGCGCTTGCCGACGTGCGGTACGTCGCAGACGATCCGCGGGGTGGCGTAGCCGGGGAGGTATCCCATGATCGCCTCCTGGAGCCGCTGGGCCTGGTGGAGGGGGGTCCGCCAGTGCTCGGCGTGGGGTATCACGTCGCAGAGATAGAAGTAGTACGGGAGGATGTTCGCTTCGCCCTGGAGCGCGAAGCAGAGGTCGAGGAGGTCCTCGGGGGTGGCGTTGACCCCGCGCATCAGCACCCCCTGGTTGCGGACGTCCCGGACGCCCGCGTCGAGGAGGGCCCGGGCGGCCTCGGCGACCAGCGGGGTGACGGACTGCGCGTGGTTGGCGTGGGTGTGCACCGCGAGGTTGACCGCCCGGCGGGCGGCGACCGAGGCGACCCTCCCCACGCCTTCGACGACCTCGGGCCGGAGCCAGTACTGGGGCAGGCCGACCACGGCCTTGCTGGCCAGGCGGATGTCACGGACCGATCCCAGGTCGAGGAGGCGCATGAGGAACGCCTCCAGCCGGGGCCAGGGCACGTTGGCGACGTCTCCGCCGGACACCACGACGTCGCGCACGGCGGGGGTCCGCTTGAGGTAGTCCAGCATCTGCTCCTGCCGGTCCCGCGGGCGGAGCGCGAGCCTGGCCTTGGTGACCTGGGGGGTGGAGGTGCCGACGAGGTCCATCCTGGTGCAGTGCCCGCAGTACTGCGGGCAGGTGGCGACCAGCTCGGCCAGGACCTTGTTCGGGTAGCGGTGGGTGAGTCCCTCCACCACCCACATGTCGGCCTCGTGCAGCGAGTCCCGTCCCGCCTTCGGATGGCTCGGCCACCGCGGGTGCCGGTCCGAGCGCACCGGCAGCATGTACCGGCGGACCGGGTCGGCGAGGAACGCCTCGGTGAACGCTCCCGGCGCCAGGGCGGCCCGGGGCGCCATGGTGTTGAGCATCTGCGGGGTGATCAGCATCGCCATCGTGGCGAACTCCGCCCGGTCGGCGGCGAGATCGCCGTAGAAGTCGTCGGTGAGCAGGTCACCGACGACGTCCTTGAGCTGGCGCGGGTTCTTCACGCAGTGGGCCCTCTGCCACTGGGCGTCGCGCCACTCGCGTTCCGTGACGCGACGCCAGCCCGGCAGCCGTCGCCAGTCCGGCTCGGTCAGCGGGGTCCGCGCGTACCGGTACGGCTGCGGGATCATTCCGGGCCCGCCTAACGGCCGGTCAGGAAGGTCGCGAAGCGGGTCCGGAGCTCTCGCTTGAGCACCTTTCCGGTGGGGCCGAGCGGGAAGTCCTCCGGCGTGCGCGCGATGCTCACCGCGGCCAGCGGTGTCAGCCCGGCGGCGATCAGGGCCTTGTTGGCCGCCTCCTGGACCTCCTCGGCGGTGCTCGCGGCCGCTTCCGCCTGCAACCGTACGACCGCCAAGGGGAGTTGACCCCGCCCCGGCCCGGCGGGGACGCCGACCACCGAGCAGTCCTGCACCAGCGTGGCGCAGTCGGCGAGCAGCACCTCCTCGATCGGCAGGCTGTACGCCGGACCGTCCACGGTGTCGATGACGTCCACCGTGCGGTCGAGGTGGTAGAACCGCCCCTCGGCGTCGCGCCTGGCCACGTCGCCGGTGAGCCAGTAGCCGTTCCGTTCGAACGTGCTGGTGAGCCTGTCGTCGTTCCAGTACCCGGGGGTGCGGGAGGGCGTGATCACGCCGAGCAGTCCCACCGTGCCGTCGGGGACCTCCCGGCCGTCCTCGTCGAGCACCGCGGCCTTCTCCACCACCTCCAGGGGCTTTCCGACGCAGCGGTCGTCGCGGGTGCTCTCCGGTGTGGTCATCTGCCCGAACAGGGCCATGCCCATCTCGGACGAGCCCAGGCCGTCGATGAACTGCGAGCCGGGCAGGGGCGGCTGCTCCTCCTTCTCGCTGGGCAGCAGCCAGGGCCTGATGAGGCCGGCGGGCCGCTCGCCGAGCCGCACCAACCGGCGGATGTGCCCGTAGTGGGCGCTGTCGCCGGTGTTGAACCAGGAGTGGACCTTCGCCGCGCCCTTGACCGGGAGTTCGCCGGTGGCCAGTTCCACGAAGGTGCGGGGGAAGGAGGCGACCATGGTGGGCTGGAAGGCCTCCATCACCGGCTCGACGACCGTGCGCCGCCAGTCGGACATGACCACGGTCGGCAGGCCGAGCAGGGTGGCGGTGAGGAAGTAGCTGAGTCCGCCCGCGTGGGTGTGCGGCATGAGCGACATCAGCCGGTCGTCGGCCTCGGCGGGGAAGCGCACCATGCGCGGCTGCTTGCCCTCCCAGAACTGGCGGTGCGCCAGCTTGGTGGACTTCGGGGTCCCGGTGGTCCCGGAGGAGTGGATGAGCGCGACCACGTCGTCGGCGGCGTGCCGGTGCGGGTAGACCTCGGGGAGCTCGGCGGACGCGGAGTCGAAGGCCTGGAGTTCGGCGGCCATGGCGATGAAGCGGGGGCGGCGGTGCGGGGTCTCGCGGTAGGCGGAGGCGAGCCGCGTGGGGTCGTCCGCGACCACTCCCACGACGCCCACGTGGTTCAGGTAGCGCACCATCACCTCGTGCGGCATGGCGTCGTTGACGAGGGCGGGTACGGCTCCCAGGGCGGCGAGCGCGAGGAAGTGGAGCAGGGGCTCCAGGCCTTCGCGGACCACCACGCCGACCGGGTCGCCGGGCCGGACGCCGTTGGCCCAGTACCACTTGGCGTGGTGGTCGCGCAGGGCGGCGAGGTCGAGCAGGCTGTGTCCCCGCAGTTCGACCGTTCCCCGGTGGTCGACGCGGTGGGTGTAGGCGTACGGGACCGCGCGGTTCGGGTTGACGGCGATGGCGTGGTCGAGGAAGTTGCCTGCTCCGAGCGTGGGCTCGGTCATCAACCCTTGTCTGACTGCGAGAGGCGCGATGGACGTGCGGTCGCTCATGAGGGTCTCCCGTCGGGCGTCGCCGGGACGGACCCTGGTGGGGCCGGGGCCCGGCGACTGTTCGAAGGCTTGCTGTTCTCGGCGGAACGTGCGGAACTCGTGGTTCGGCGGCCTTTCCCGTGCGGTCGTGGGGTGCGGCGCACGGCCTGGGCTCGGGCGGGTCGTGAGGCCTCGTGGTCGGCTCGGGAGGGAAGGGGGCGGCGGATCCGGACGGCGGCGGCGGGGTGACCACCGGCAGGGGGGTGACCGGCGGCGGTTCGGAGCGCGTGTGCGTGTGGGGCCGGGGTCCCGGCAGGGGTGGCGGGCGGCGGGCTCCGGCGGAACGGGTTCCCCCAGACGGCTGCCGGAGGGGCGCCGACCGGCGGGGCGGAGACGGACGGGGCGGATACGGACGGGTCGAGCGGTTCACCGGCGCCGCGGGCCGGTCCGCGCTCCGGTCCGTGACCGTGCCCCGGTCCGCGCCCCGGCTCTACCGGCGGGCGAGGACCTCCTCCGCCGCCCGGCGGCCGGAGCGGATCGCGCCCTCCATCAGCCCGAAGAACTCGGTGCTGGTCTCCGTTCCGGCCCAGTGCACCCGCAGGTGGGGCGCCGTCAGCCCCGGGCCGTGCCGCACCCAGTCGCCGGGCCCGAAGAGAGCGGCGTAACAGCCCTGGCTGTACGTCTCGTTGACCCAGTCGGTCACGTGGAAGCCCACGGGTTCGGGAAGCATCGGGAACAGTCGGGCCGCCTGCCCGACCGCCGCCGAGCGCTGCTCCCGCGGGTCGAGCGCCGCGAAGCGGTGGGCCTCGGCGCCCGTGACGAAGCCGGTGAGGACGCCGACTCCGGCTCCGGCCGGAGAGTCGTCCACGGTGGACAGCAGCGGCCCCTCGGCGTTCACCGACCAGCCCGACAGACCGTGGTCCCGCCAGACCGGTGCCGGGTACACCAGGTGCACCTTGACCGCGCAGCCCCGTGCGGTGCGGTCGCCCGCCCGGCGGGCCGGCGGTTCGGGCCGGTGGTCGACGGCGTCGGCGAGCAGGGGCGGCAGGGCCATGATCGCGACGTCGGCCCGGTACTCCCCCTTCGCGCTGCGGACGGTGACCCCGTCGTCGTCCTGGTGCACGGCGTGGACCGGCTCCCCGAGCCGCACCCCGTCCCCCAGCCGAGCGGCCAGCCGCTCGCACACCTGGTGGGCGCCTCCGTCGATCCGGTCCTGCTGGGCGCCGCCCTCGAAGGCGTTCAGGTAGCGCAGCCCGCCGCCCGACCGCAGGTAGACGGCCACGTGCAGGATGGACACCTTCGCCGGGTCGGCCGCCATCATCTCGCCCAGGAAGAGCGGGAAGAAGAGCCGGGCGTCCGGGTGCGTGAGGTGCCGTTCGGCCCACGCCCCGGCGGTCAGGGCGTCCAGTTCCCCGGCGCCCGGCGTGAGCCACGGGGCGTCGGGGCGGACGGTCGCGGTGAGTTCGTCGAGCCGCTCGAAGAGGTCGCCGAGGGCCACGGCGTTGAGCGGCGGGAACCGGCCGTCCCGGGTGGTCGCCTCGGTCCCGAGGGCGAAGCGGCTGGCTCCCCGCATGACGGTGGGCGTCGTCTTGAGGTCCAACTCGGCGATCAGAGAGTGGAGTTGCGTGTGCCGGTCCCCCAGGTAGGCGGCGCCCGCGTCCACCCAGTCCCCGGCGGAGACCTGGAGTCCGCGCGCCCGGCCGCCCACCCGGTCGCGTGCTTCCAGTACGGTCACGTCGATCCCGGCGGCGGCGAGTTCGGTCGCGGCCGTCAGTCCGGCGAACCCGGCTCCGACCACCACGGCGCCGGTGACTCCTCCGGGACGTCCGGGAGCGTCGTCGGCCGGGGCCCCGTCGCGCGCGGTCACCGGGCGTCCGCGATCTTCTCGGCCAGCCGTTCGGGGGTCGGGGCGGCGAGGAAATCCTCGAAGGTCAGCTCCACCCCGTAGGAGCGGGCGACGGCGCTGAGCACCCGCGTCGCGACCAGCGAGTCGCCGCCGAGGAGGAAGAAGTCGGAGTCCGCCGAGACGTCCTCGCTCTCCAGGACGCGCCGGAACATCGCCACCACGGCCTCGGTGTCGGCGCCGGCACGGGGGCCGGCGGGGGCGCCCGGGCCGGCGGGCGGGTCCCCGGCGGCTGCGGCGGTGGTGTCAACGCTCATCAACGGTCTCCTTTGACCTGTTCACGGTTGCGTAACGCTGGTGCGAGGCTCTCCTGTCGACCTTGCCGCTCGTGGTCAGCACGAGGTGCGGGACGACGGTGATCCGGCTCGGCACGAGATGGGCGGGCACCCGCTCGCGGAGGTAGGCCCGTAGTTCGCCGTCGAGGTGCCGCGTCTCGGCGTCCGGTCCGGGCACCACGTAGGCGACGAGTGCGGCGCGGCCGACGCTGACGGCTCCGGTGACGGCCACCGCGTTCACCGCGGGGTGGCCGGAGAGGTGCGCCTCCACCTCGGCCGGGTCGACGCGGATGCCCCGGATCTTGATCTCGTCGTTCAACCTGCCCTCGTGGGTGAGGAGGCCGTCCGGCGTCCTGCCGACCCGGTCGCCGGTGCGGAACCGGCGTTCGCCGCCCACGACCGCGTACGCCTCCTCGGTGGCCCGGGGCATGCCCAGGTAGCCGAGGGCCACCGCCGGGCCGCCGATCAGCAGTTCGTCCCGGTCCCCGACGTCCTCCACGACGTGGGCCAGGGGCCGCCCGATCGGCGCCCTGGTGCCGCTCGCCCAGTCCCGGCCCGGGACCGGGGCGCCGGGGCCGTGCAGGTCGACGGCGTGGGTGATCAGGGTGGTCTCGGTGCATCCGTAGGTGTTGAGCAGGCGGACGCGGCCCGTGTCGAGGCGGCTCCAGTCGGCCAGTCGGGCGGGGCTGACGGCCTCCCCGCCGATCACCGTCAGCCGGACGCAGTCGGGAAGTGCCGTCCCCTCCTCGGCGAGGTGGAGCACGAGTTCGTGCCAGAAGGCCGTGGGCAGGTCGAGGACGCTGACGCGTTCGCGCTCGACCATCCGCAGGAACCGCGGGAAGGACCCCGAGTGCGCCTCGCGGTCGAACACCAGGGTGGCTCCGGCGGTCAGCGCCGGGAGGATCTCCTCCAGCGAGGTGTCCCAGTTGAGCGAGGCGAACTGGAGCACCCGGTCCTCCTCCGTGAGGGAGAAGAGGTCACGGAGCGAGCGGACGGAGACCGAGATGGCCCGGCGCGGTGTCACCACCGGTTTGGGGCGGCCGGTGGAGCCCGAGGTGAAGAGGATGTACGCCGGTGCTTCGGGGTCCACGTCCCGCCCGGGGCCGACGGTGGTCGCCGCCGTGGCCCGCCCCGTCTCCTCGCCGTCTAATCGGATGACCGGCAGGCCGAGTCGGGGGTCGAGGGCCGTGCCGGTGTCGATGACCGTGCGGCAGCCGGCCGCGGACGCCATCTCCTGCTGCCGCGCCGGCGGGAAGGCCGGGTCGACGGGGCAGTAGACGCCTCCGGCCGTCAGCACGGCGAGCATCGCGACCACGGTGTCCGGGGTGTGCGCGGCCGGGACGGCAACGGCTCCGCGCCGTGGCCCGAGCCGCTCCGCGAGGCCGTTCACGAGCTCGTGCAGCCGGCGGTACGTCACGACCCGCCCCTCGTGGACGAGTGCCGCGCGCTCCGGGTTTCGAAGAGCGGCTTCCGTGAAGACCTGGATGAGGTCCGGGGTGGTTCCGAGGGTCTCGCACTGCATCGACTTGATCGCCCCAAATAAGCTTGAAAGCGCCTGTCCGTGCCCGACGAACGGGGACTCTACAGGCGAACTAGTGTTGCCACAATGGGAGTTGTGGAGAATCGGACGACCTCTGTGAACCCGGCGTGAGGGCGTGCACTCCAGCAGGTCAGAGCCCCTGCGAAGGTTCCGCTTCCGCTTCGGCGCGGGGCGCCACCGGAAGCGCCGCCACCGCGGGCGGCGATGCCGGGCCCTCTCCCCCGAGGGGCCGAAAGTGAGGGGTGGGCGACCGGGGCCGTCGCGTCGTCAGGAGGCCGGACCGGTCACCCCGTACCACCGCGAGAACGGCGGATCAGGCCTTTCCCGGCCACCGGTACGAGGCGGCCGTGTCGCCCGCCCGATTGACGTCGCGGTCGACGTGACCTGGATCAACGGCCGTCACGTGGGCCGGAAGGCCGATCACCGCGGGCTCATGAAGGCCTGCCGCGCCCTCGGTGCCACCCTGGTCCTCGGGCCGGGCGACAAGGACCACGGGACCCACGTGCACTGCCAGTGGTGACCCGCGCCCGGTCAGGCTCGCGGGGCGCGCGGCTCCAGCCGGAACTCGAAGCCGAGGGTTCCCGGGTCGAGCGCGGTCGCGCCCCCGTCGACCGTGAGCACCGCGCCGTTCACGAACGAGGCGGCGGGTGACAACAGCCAGGCGACCGCCTCCGCGACCTCCTGCGGCTCGCCGGGCCGCCCGGCGGGCAGGACCCGGGTGACCTCCTCGTACGCCGCCTCCAGACCGTCCCCGCCCAGGCCCGCCTCGTCGGCGAACCGGTTCATCCGGCGGTCCGCCATGTCGGTGCGCACCCAGCTCGGGCACACGGTGTTGGCGCGCAGGCCCGCGCCCCCGTAGTCGACCGCGAGCGAGCGGCACAGCTGGAGCAGCGCCGCCTTGGAGGTGGCGTAGGCGGCGTTCCCGACGCCGTTGCGCAGGGCGGACACCGAGGCCACCGCCACCACCGCGCCGCGGGCTTCGAGCAGGTGCGGGAGCGCGGCGCGCAGCAGCAGGAACGGGCCGGTGAGGTTGGTCCGCATGACCTCGTCCCAGTCCTCCGGGGTCACCTCGCCCACCCCGCCGCCCCGCCCGATGCCGGCGTTGAGCACCAGGCCGTCGAGCCTCCCGTACGCGCCGACCACGGTCTCGACGAGCGAGGCCACCGCGGCGGGGTCCCCGATGTCCGACGGCACGGGCAGGGCGCCGGTCTCCTCGGCGACCAGCCGCAGCGGCTCGGTGCGGCGCCCGGACACCGCCACCTTGTGTCCCGCCCGGGCCAGCGTCCGCGCGGTCGCGGCCCCGATCCCCGTCCCGCCCCCGGTCACCAGGTACACGCGCTCGTCCGCCATGTCCGCCGCCTCTCCCGTGTCTCGTCCGCCGTCCCCGTCCCGGTGATCTTAGGCACGCGCCGCCCGGGGCCGGGCCGGCCGACGGCCGCGCGGCGGGACGCGGGGAGGGTGCGGTCGGGGCCGGGGTGAGGGCGGTCGGGGCCGGGGAGGGTACGGCCGGTGCCGGAGCGGGTGCGGTCGGGGCCGGGGCGGTCGTCGCCTCCGCCTCCGTACGCCCCGACTACGGCGGTCCCGCCAGGGGCGTGGCCGACGCCGGCTTCATGGTCGACCCCGCCCACGCCGGCCGCGGCATCGGGCGCCTCCTGGCCGAACACGTCCTGGACGAGGCCCGCCGCGACGGCTGCACCGCGACGGTGTTCAACGCCGTCGTGGAGACCAACCCCGCCCTGCGCCTGTGGCGGTCCCCCGGCTTCACGGTCCTGGGCACCGTGCCGGAGGCGTACGACCATCCCCGACGCGGCCCGGTCGGCCTGCACATCCCGCACCGCCGGCTCTGAGCGTCGGCGAAGATAGGACGACCACCACCCCGCCCCGTGCCGTGCGGCACGACCAGAGGAGCGACGACAGATGCCCCCTTCCGGGTCCGGAGCGAGCCCGCGACCGCCGACGATCGCCGACGTCGCCCGTACGGCGGGGGTGTCGCGGACCACCGTCTCGCACGCCCTCAACGGGCTCGGCAAGGTCGACCCCCGGACCCGTGAACGCATCAAGCAGGTGGCGGCCGAGCTGGGTTACCGACCCAACCTGCGGGCCCAGCGGCTGCGGCGCGGCGAGGCCCGGGCGATCGCGCTCGCCTCGTCGATGCCCTTCGCGGTGGCCGGCGGCCCGTCCCGGCTCGGCTTCTACATGGAGGTCGCCGCCGCGGCCGCCGAGAGCGCGCTCCTGCACGACTACGCGCTCGTGCTCGTACCGCCCGTGCAGTCGGGCGCCGCCCTGGACTCGGTCGACATCGACGGCGCCATCGTCGTGGAGCCCGACGTGGGCGACGCCGCCGCGGCCCGGCTGCGGCAGCGCGGCCTGCCGTACGTGGCGCTCGGCCGGCCCGTCTCACCGGACGAGGCCGTCCCGTACGTCGACCTGCGCGGCGCGGCCGTCGCCGAGGCGCTCCTCACCCATCTGCGCGAGCAGGGCGCGAGGCGGCCCGCCCTGCTCGTCGGTTCGGGTGACCGGCACTCGTCGGTGGACGCGCGCGCGGCCTACGAACGGCTCGCCGCCGAGCACGGCTGGGAGCCGATCGTGGCGAGCGCCCCGGAGACCGGGGGTGAGCAGGCCGGCTACGAGCGGTGCGCCGCCCTGCTCGCCGAGCACCCCGGCATCGACGCGGTGTGCGCCCTGGTCGACGCCTTCGCCGTGGGCGCGCTGCGGGCCGTCCGGGACAGCGGGCGTGCCGTCCCCGACGACGTCATGGTCGTCACCCGTTACGACGGTCTGCGCGCCCGTACCGCGCAGCCGCCGCTGACCGCCGTCGACCTGCACCTGGACCGGGCGGCGGCGGCCGCCGTGGACCTGTTGCTCGGACGGTTGCGGGGGGACACCCCGGCCGGTGCCGTGGTGACGGTGCCGCCTCCGGCGGTGATCCCGCGCGCGTCGTCGCTGCGGACGCCCCCGCCGGCGACGGGCCGGTGAGCCGGGGCCGGCCGCGAGGGCGGGCGGATCAGACGCCCGCCATGAGCACCACCCCCGACACCAGCGCGAAGACCAGCACGAACAGGCGCATCCTGCGGGCGTCGATCCGGTGGTGCACCAGCCGGCTCAGCCACGCGCCCACGCCGATCGCCGGCACCAGCGCCAGGGCGAGGCCGAGATCCGCCGTGTCGCCCCGACCGGTCGCGAACAGCAGTGCCAGCGAGGCGACTTCACCGACGAGGAAGCAGGCGGCCACGGTCGAGCGCAGCTCGGCCGGCGGCCGGTGCTGGTAGACCAGCGCCAGCGGCGGGCCGCCGACACCCGTCGCCGTCTCCGTCAGACCGGTCACCGCGCCCGCGCCGACGTAGGCGGCCCTGCCCGGCGTGAAGGCCGGTGCCGCCAGGCTCACCACGGCCGCCAGGACGGTCGCGAGGCCCACGTACAGCCCGAGTCGGCGGTCCGGGATCACCCACAGCAGCGCCAGGCCGGCGGGCGTGGCCGCGAGCCGCGCGGCGGTGATCCAGCCCGCGCCGCGCAGGTCGAGGGAGGCCCGCTCGCGCCAGGCGACGTACAGGTTGAGCGGCACCATCGACGCCAGGACGAACACCGGCAGCAGCCCGGGGTCGAGGATCCCGGCCACGGGGGCGACGATCAGCGCGAAGCCCAGGCCGCTGCTGCCCTGGACGAAGGCGGCGGCGGTCACGGTCAGCGCGAGCACCGTCAGGGTCTCGCCGGTCATCGCGCCGTGCTCCGTTCCCGGCCGGCCACGGCCGCGCGGGCCCGGGCGGACGTCGGGTGGGCACGGGTGACCGCCGCCTGGGACACGGTCGCCTCGGCCAGCGCGGCGGCGCGCCGGACCAGTGCGGACCCGTCCCACCCGACCGGTCCGCCGCACCAGGTTCTGAGGCGCCCCGCGACGAACACGGCCGTGATCTGGTCCCTGTTGCCGCGCCGGACCAGCTCCCAGGGGAGGTCGCGGGAGAGCGCGAGTTCGGGGGTGGTGACGTCGACGAGGAGGAAGTCGGCCGCCAGGCCCGGGGCGATCGTGCCGGTGCGCGCGCCCAGGCCCACGGCGTCGGCGCCGCCCCGGGTGGCGTGCTCCAGCCAGGTCCAGCCCGCGCCGCACGAGGAGTCCCCGGCGGCGAGGCCGTAGGCGATCCGCTGGGCGAACTCGGCCGCCTCGGCGAGCCGGAAGCCGTCCCCGCGGGTGCCGTCGGTGCCGAGGCCGAACCGGATGCCGCGTTCGGCCATGGCGGTGGCGGGCGCGACGGCGTTGCCCTTCCACGCGCTGGCCACGGGGTTGTAGCTCACGGCGGCCCCGGTGGTGGCGAGCAGGGTGAGTTCGCGCGGGGTGAGCAGGGTGGCGTGCGCGGCGAGCAGCTGGGGTCCGAGCGCGCCGATCGCGTGCAGGTGCTCCAGCGGCCGCAGGCCGTGGGTCAGGAGGGACCGCTCGACGGCGGCCAGGTGCTCGTTGACGTGGATCTGGACGACGGCCCCGGCCTCCGCGGCGAGCGCGGCGGTCCGGCGCAACGTCTCCTCGGTGGCCGCCTCGGGGATGGAGACGGCGAGGGAGGCGTGGACCAGGGGATCGCCCTCGTACCGTACGAGGTGCTTCTCGGCGCGCTCCAGGACGCCGGGGCCGGCGGGAGCCGGGCCGTCCTGGTCGTTGCAGACGAGGCCCAGGACGCAGCGGAGGCCGGCGTCGCGGGCGGCGGTCGCGATCACGTCCACGTCGACGTCCGCGCGGGTCCCGGCGTCCGTGACGGTGGTGAAGCCGCCGCGCAGCGCTTCGAGCGCGGCCAGCTTGGCGGCGACGTACGCCGATTCCTCGTCCAGTGCGCCCTCCAGCGGCACCCACACCCGGCGGAAGATCTCCGACGGCTCGCCGAAGGCGAGGGCGGCGCCGAAGCTCTGGGTGAGGTGGTGGTGGGCGTCGACGAAGCCGGGCATGAGGAGGTGGCCGGGGAGGCGCACGGGGGTGGTGTCCGGGTGACGGCCGACCAGTTCCCCGGTCGGTCCCACCGCGGTGAAGACGCCGTCGGCGACGACCACGGCGTGGTCGGCGGCGGGGCCTTCGGGCAGGAGGACGGCGTCCGGGACGAGGAGGAGCGGGCCGGAGGAGTCGAGCAGGTCTCGCAGGGGGGTGTGCTGGTTCATCGGTCGCTTTCCGCGCGGGGGCCGGCCAGCCGGGCGACGAGGCCGGGCCGGACGTGGTGGAAGAGGATGTTGAGGACGGCGGCGACGAACGCGCCGACGGCGACGCCGCTTTCGAGGAGGATGCGGAGGTTGGGCGGGAAGCCGCCGTACACGCCGGGGACGAGGATCGGCAGCAGGCCGAGGGCGAGGGCGACGGCGCAGACGAAGGTGTTGGTGTGCCGGTCGAGGTCGGAGCGGCCGAGCATCTGGACGCCGAGGACGGTGATCACGGCGAACACGACCATCGCGGTGCCGCCGACGACGGCGGACGGGATGACGCTGATCGCCCGGGTGACCGGGGCGAGGAAGCCGATGGCGATGAGGGCGACGCCGGCGGTGGCGGTGACGAAGCGGCTGCGGACGCCGGTGACCCGGACGATGCCGATGTTCTCGCCGCTGGTCACCATGAGCGGCAGCCCGAAGAACCCGCCGAACAGGGAGGTGAGGGCGTCGCCGCGGACGGTCCTGGGCACGTGGACGCGCCGGTCGATCTCCTTGCCGACGGCCTGGGCGTTGATGACGGTCTGGCCGGTGGCCTCGGCCATCGAGGCGAGGCTGTAGAGCATCAGGGGCAGCGCGGCGAGCAGGTCGAAGCGCGGGGTGCCGAAGGGCATCAGGTGCGGCAGGCTGAGCAGCCCGCCGTCGGCGGCGTGGCCGAGGGGGACGCGGCCGAGCGCGGCGGCGAGCGCGGTGCCGGCCAGCAGGCCGAGCATGACGGCGAGTTGGCGTACGACGCCGGAGAACAGCAGGTAGAACGCGACGGTGAAGCCGATCGTCGCGATGCCGAGCAGGAGGTTCTGCGGCTGGGCGAAGCCCTGCTCGCCGGGGCGGCCGGTGACCAGGACGGCGCCCACCTTCACCAGGTTCACGCCGACGATGACGATCATCGTGCCGATCACCAGGCCGGGGAAGAACGCGAGCAGTCGTGAGAAGAGGGGCAGCACGACGAAGGTGAACAGCGCGGTGAGGACGACCGCGCCGCAGGCCGTCGGCAGGCCGTGCTGTCCGGCGATGGCCAGGAACAGCACGAGCGGGGCGCCGCCCGGCAGCATCACGAAGGGCAGCCGGGGCCCGAACTTCCAGGGTCCGAGCGACTGGACGAGCGAACCGACGCCGGACAGCACGAAGGCCGCGGACAGCAGATCGACGGTCAGCCGGGCGTCGAGCCGCAGGGTGGCGCTCATCAGGAAGATCGCGGAGATGGGCGTGGCGGCCATCACGAGCACGTGCTGGATCCCGAACAGCAGGATCCGGCCGAGCGGCCGGCACTCGTCGACGGGGTGCACCGCCGGCCGCGGGGGTCCGTCGGCGAGGGGGGTGTCCGGCGCCTCGTCCGGCGACGCGGCCGGACCCGGGAGCGGAGTGGGGGGCGTGGGCGGGGCGGGGGACGTGGGCGGGGCGGGGGACGTGGGCGGGGGCAGGGACGGGCGGGGGCGGGGACTGGACACGTTCGAGCTCCGTTCGGCGTTCGATACGTCGTGGTTCAGCCGCGATCCGGCCCCGGACGGGGAGCCAAATCGATTTGGCCAAATCGATTTGGCCGCCAGTATGGGAGGGCGCGCCGGAGCCGTCAAGAGATCCGGCGCGAGCGAGCGCGAGGACGACGCGCCCGCCGGCGCGCACCCTCTCCCCGTCGATCACGCCCTCCCCCGGCCACGCCGTCGATCGCACCGCCCGGGCCGCACCGTCGATCGCGCCTCCCCCCGGTCACGCCGTCTGTGCGACCTCGCCGTGGCCGCACAGACCGCCGGCCGCCTCGCCGGAACGAACGGACGGGAAGCGCTCGCCCCCTGGCCGGGGGGTGAGCGCTTCCCGTCTGCCGGGCCCTTGCGGTTCGATCAGCTGAACTGGAAGACGCCGGCCCCGGAGTCCTCGAACAGCCTCACGACCTGCTCCCTGAGCCCCAGCAGGCCTTCGAGCCGGGCACCGAAGTTGTCCTCCATCCAGGCCAGGTCCAGCGACGGCGCGAGCCGGGCGCGCGCCTCGCTCCACGTGGCGAGCTGCTCCTCGACGAGCTCGACGGCCAGGGCGAACTCGGAGGCGGCCGACTCCTTCGTGACCTCTCCGAGGAGGAGCAGCCCCAGGATGCGGCCGAGTTCGTCCCGGGCGAGGAGAACGGCGACATCAGGCGGTCGTGTCGCCGTCAGGGGCAGACCCTCCTCCTCCCACAACCGGCGGATCTCCTCCGCGAAGGCGTCCAGGGCCTCGATCTCGTACCGGCCGGCGGCCAGGACACCGTTCAGGGACGCGCTCTCAAGGACCGGCGACCGGTGTCCGTCCTCCTCGGACGCGGGCCGCGTCACGTCGTACGGCGCCTCGCACGTGATGGCCGCCGACACCCTGTGGTCCTTCGAGTGCCCGGCGAACGGGTCGTCGGCCGTGATCGTCCCGCGCAGTCCGGCGAACACGTCCAGAGCGGGCCCGACCGTCGCCGTGAGACCGCGCTGGTGCCGAGCGAGCAGCGCATCGAGCGCCTCCTCGGCATCGGCGTCGAACCCCTCGTGCAGATCACTCACCGGACTCCGCCTCCCTCTTCAGCCCCAGAAGGGTGATCAGCCGCTTCCTGGCCCGCACATACGCCTGCCGCACCGCCTCCGGACTCTTCCCCAGCACCCGGGCGGTCTCCTCGTGCGTGAAGCCGTCCAGCTTCCAGGCCATCGCCTCCCGCTCCGCCGGCGACAGCCGGCCGAGGGCTCGGAGGACCGTCGTCTGTTCCTCGGTGAGCAGCACCAGGTCCACCGGGCAGGTCCCGCCGGGACGGTCCGGCACGGAGTCGAGCGGGTGGGTCAGGCGCGTGGCCTGGCGCAGGTACGTGCGGTAGGCGACCGTGCGGAGCCACGCCCTGGGGTGCTCCAACTCGCGCCACTTGTCCGGGAGCAGCGTCAGGAACGCTTCGTGCGCGGCATCGGCCGCCTCGTAGACGCTGGCTCCCAGGTTCATCAGGAAGACGGTCACCGCACGCATCTCGCCGGTGTACAGGGCCTCGAACCCGTCCTGATCCCGAGACCGCGTCCGGTCGTGGCCGCGCCGACCCGGTGCCGGTAAGAACCACGCGGCCGTGCCGGGGGCCGGAACCTCGGTCACGATCACCTCTCCCCGACGTGGTCGGCGCCGCCGACCAGGATCTCCACGGCCCGCTCGGCGGACCGCTCCGAAAGTCGACTGCCCGGCGGCAGCAGCCTGACCCGCTCCGAAAGCCCCTGCTGAGCAAGCTCGGCGCGACGCACCTCGGCCCGGTCCCGGACCGCTTTGTACCCCAGTCGCGCACAGAGCCCCAGGAACGAGAGCGTCCCTGTCACGATCATCGTCACCAGTGTCGGATCCACGACCCACTCCTCGACCTACGCGGCGCTGTCGCCCGCATCCGGGTCCTAGAGCAACGAGCGGGCCCGAGTGTGACATCCCGGCGGCGAGGACTTTCCGTCCCTCCGGCCCGCGGACGCGGTCACGCGCCGGATCGCGACGGGTGCCGCCCGCCCGGGACGCGCGTCACCGACTCCCGCGGGCCGGGGCGGTCGGAGCCCGGGCGTTCAATGCGGTGAGGGCTTCGGGTTCAGGGCGTCGGCGACGGTGCACCCGCCCTCTCCCGGCATCCGGTGGATCCGGGGCGGCGCCCACACCTCGGTGGCGCCGGGGTCCACGCGGGCGAGCAGGCAGTCCTGCGCGTCGAAGCCGTTGCCCGGTACCAGCAGGAGGACGCCGACCCGGCCGTCGTCTTCCTTCACCTCGGTACGGATCGCCGGATCCATGTCCAGGGCCGCGAGCGCACGGCGCACCTCGGCCTCGTCCACCCGGCCGCCCGCGGGCACTCGGGGAAGTTTCGCGCGGAGCTCGTCGTACGGCAGCCGAGGTGGTTCGGGCGGCGGAGGGAAGGTCAGCGCCGGACCGTCCGGGCAGTCCACCTCACGGGGGTCCTCGTCCCACTCCGACGTGGGCGACACGCGCACCTCGTAGCAGTCCCGCACGACGTACTGCTCGGGGAAGACCAGTCCCTCGTACGCGAAGCCGGAGGTGCGGACGACCACTTCGATGCCGTCCCCGTCGTGCGTCGAGGTGCCCGTCACCCGCAGCACCTCGACCCCGTCGACGAGGGAGGCGGAGCGGCCGACCTCCTCCGCCGTGCGCGGGCGCTGACCGTACAGTTGCCGGCCCGCTTTCCTGGCCACCTCCCGGGTGGCGGCCGCCCCCTCGTCCTCGGCGGACCGCACCACCCCGCAGCCGACGGCGAGCAGCAGCGGCGGGACGAGCAGCAGTGATCGACGCATGCCCCCACCCTCACGGCATCGCCCCCGGAGGCCAACCGCTCTCCTACCCGGACCGGCGTAGGCGATCGTACTCAGACGGCCACCCACGAACCGCACATATGTCAGATCTGCGTGACCTTCACCGCCTCAAGGTCGATACTGCCCGCAGACGCAGGTCGCGGATCCATCTACCAGCCTCGCGAGGAGACACCGTTGAGAATGCTGATCAACGTTCCGGAGACCGTCGTCGCCGACGCGCTGCGGGGGATGGCCGCGGCGCATCCCGAGCTGACCGTGGACGTGGAGCGGCGCGTGGTGGTGCGGCGGGACGCGCCCGTGGCGGGGCAGGTGGCGCTGGTGTCCGGCGGCGGGTCCGGGCACGAGCCGCTGCACGGGGGGTTCGTGGGCCCCGGGATGCTGGCCGCCGCGTGTCCGGGCGAGGTGTTCACCTCGCCCGTGCCCGACCAGATGGTGCGGGCCGCCGCCGCGGTCGACAGCGGCGCCGGGGTGCTGTTCGTCGTCAAGAACTACACCGGTGACGTGCTGAACTTCGAGATGGCCGCGGAGCTCGCCGAGGACGAGGGCATCCAGGTCGCCAAGGTCCTCGTCGACGACGACGTGGCGGTGACGGACAGCCTGTACACGGCGGGCCGGCGCGGCACCGGCGGCACGCTGTTCGTGGAGAAGATCGCGGGCGCGGCGGCCGAGGAGGGCGCCCCGCTGGAGCGGGTGGAGTCGATCGCCCGGCGGGTGAACGAGCGGTGCCGCTCCTTCGGGGTGGCCCTGAGCGCCTGTACGACCCCCGCCAAGGGCAGCCCGACCTTCGACCTCCCGGAAGGGGAGCTGGAGTTGGGGATCGGCATCCACGGCGAGCCCGGCCGGGAGCGGCGGCCCATGATGACCTCGCGGGAGATCGCGGACTTCGCCGTCGACGCCGTCGTGGAGGACCTGCGCCCGTCCGGGCCGGTGATCGCCCTGGTGAACGGGATGGGCGCGACGCCGCTCCTGGAGCTGTACGGGTTCAACGCCGAGGTGCAGCGGGTGCTCGCCGAGCGGAGGGTCCCGGTGGCCCGGACGCTGGTCGGGAACTACGTGACCTCGCTCGACATGGCGGGGTGCTCGGTGACCCTGTGCGAGGTCGACGAGGAGCTGCTGCGCCTGTGGGACGCGCCGGTGCGGACGCCCGCGCTGCGCTGGGGCCGGTGAGCCCCGGGATGGGAGTGGGGAGCGGAATGACGGAGACCCTGGACGCCGGGTTCCTGGTGCGCTGGCTGGCCGCGGTGGCCGAGGACGTCGACCGGGAGGCGGACCGGCTCACCGAGCTGGATTCGGCCATCGGCGACGCCGATCACGGCGTCAATCTCAAGCGGGGGTTCGCCGCCGTGACGGAGGCCCTGGCGAAGGAGCCGCCAGCGAGTCCGGGCGCGGTGCTCGTCACCGCCGGACGACAGCTCATCTCCACCGTCGGCGGCGCTTCGGGACCGCTGTACGGGACGCTGCTGCGGCGCGCCGGGAAGGCCCTGGGCGAGGACGCGGAGGTCACCCGGGAGCGGCTGGCGGAGGCGCTCGGCGCCGGTGTGAGCGCCGTGTCGCAGCTGGGCGGTGCCCAGCCGGGCGACAAGACGATGCTGGACGCGCTCGTGCCGGGAGTGGAAGGGCTGCGGAGCTCGTACGAGGCGGCCCGCGCCGCCGCCGAGGAGGGCGCCCTCGCGACCGTGCCCCTCCAGGCCCGCAAGGGCAGGGCCAGTTACCTCGGGGAGCGGTCGGTCGGGCACCAGGATCCGGGGGCGACGTCGTCGGCGCTGCTCTTCGCCGCCCTCGCCGGGACCGCGCGGGCGGAGGAGGCGCGATGAGCCCCGTGGCCGGAGGCGCGGCGACGCCCGTCGGCATCGTGCTCGTCTCGCACAGCGCGGCGGTCGCGACGGCGGTCGCCGAACTGGCCCGTGGCCTCGCGGGCGGCGGCGACCTCGCGCCGGTCCTGCCGGCGGGCGGGACGCCGGACGGTGGCCTCGGGACGAGTTCCGAGCTGATCTGCGAGGCCGCGAAGGCCGTCGACCGGGGGGCCGGGGTCGCGCTCCTCGTCGACCTGGGCAGCGCGGTCCTCACCGTGAAGGCGCTGCTCGCCGAGGGCGACGAACTGCCCGGGGGCTCCCGCCTGGTGGACGCGCCGTTCGTCGAGGGCGCGGTGGCCGCGCTGGTGACGGCGAGCGCCGGCGGGGACCTCGACGCGGTGGCGGCGGCGGCCTCGGAGGCGTACGCCTACCGCAAGGAGTGACCGCGGGGACCGAGTGCGCGGAGTGACCGGAGGGACGCGTCGCGTGGTGGCCGTGTTGTGATCCAGCAGGTCAACCCACTAGTGTCGCAGGGCCTTGGTGTACGGGAAACCGGTGCAGTACCGGTGCGGCCCTCGCCACTGTGATCGGGAGGTCCGGCTCCACCCCCGGGGGGGGAACACCCCGGGGAAGCCACTGGACCGTCGTGGGAGACCGCGGCGGTGTGGGAAGGCGGAGTCGGGCCGCATGACCGTCAGCCAGGAGACCGGCCAGGGTGCGTTGTCCATCCACGAGGTGCTGGAGAGGGTCTCCCGATCATGCATATAGCCGAGGGGTACCTGCCCCCTGCGCACGCCGCCGCCTGGGGCGTCGCGGCCGCTCCGTTCGTCGTCCACGGGGTGCGCGCGCTGACCCGCGAGGTGCGGTCGAACCCCGAATCCACTCTGCTGCTCGGCGCCTCCGGTGCCTTCACCTTCGTCCTGTCGGCGCTCAAGTTGCCTTCGGTCACCGGCAGCTGTTCGCATCCGACCGGTACGGGGCTCGGCGCGATCCTGTTCCGGCCGCCGATCATGGCGGTCCTCGGGACGATCACCCTGCTCTTCCAGGCCCTGCTGCTCGCGCACGGCGGGCTGACCACGCTCGGCGCGAACGCCTTCTCCATGGCGATCGTCGGACCCTGGGCGGGGTACGGGACGTACCGGCTGCTGCGGCGGTTCGGCGCGCCCCTGATGGTGGCCGTCTTCTTCGGCGCGTTCGTCGCCGACCTGTCCACGTACTGCGTGACCAGCGTGCAGCTGGCCCTGGCGTTCCCCGACCCCGGCAGCGGCGTGCCCGGCGCGCTGGCCAAGTTCGGCGGGATCTTCGCCGTGACGCAGATTCCGCTGGCGGTGAGCGAGGGCCTGCTCACGGTGCTCGTGATGCGGCTGCTCACCCAGTCCAGCAAGGGCGAGCTGACGCGCCTCGGCGTCCTCGGCCGGCCGCGGTCGGAGCGGCCCGAGGAGGTGGCCGCGCGATGAGCCGGAACGCGAAGGTCAACACGCTGCTGCTGCTCCTCGTCGCCGCGCTCGCGGTCCTGCCGCTCGCGCTGGGCCTCGGCGACCACAAGGAGCAGCCGTTCAGCGGGTCCGACAGCGAGGCGGAGACCGCGATCACGGAGCTCCAGCCGGACTACGAGCCGTGGTTCAGCCCGCTGTACGAGCCGCCGTCCGGCGAGATCGAGTCGGCGCTCTTCGCCCTCCAGGCGGCGATCGGCGCCGGTGTCCTGGCGTACTACTTCGGCCTGCGACGCGGTCGCCGCCAGGGCGCGGCCCGCGCCGAGGCCGCCGCAGCCGCCGAGGCGGCGAAGACGGCTGAGACGGCGGGGGCGGCCGAGGCGAAGGACGCGGCGGGAGGCGGTCCCGGCTCCGGCACCGCGAGCGGCGGGCCGGGGGCCGCTGCCGCGAGCGCCCGTGCCGGATCCGGTGCCGCGGACCCCGGTGCCCCGCGTGCCGGGTCAGGAGCCGGCGCGGCCGGCGCCGGCGCGGGATCCCGTGCCCGGGCCGCCGGCCCCGGTGCGCCGGGTCCCGGGGCCGGCGGTGGGGCGGAGGCCCCCGGGGGCGGTGACGGTTCCGTTCCGTTCGACGGTACGGGCGCGTAGCGCCGATGCTGCCGATCGACGCGGCGGCGCACAGCAGTCGCTGGCGCCGCCGCCATCCCGTGGAGAAGGCCGCCCTCGGCTTCGGCCTGACGCTGTGCGCCGTGTCCCTGCCGCCGTGGCCGGGTGCCGTGCTCGTGGCGGCGGCCACGCTCGCGGTGCTGCTCGGTCCGGCCGGGGTGCCGGGCCGTCAGCTGTGGCGGGCGTTCCGCATCCCGCTCGGCTTCTGTGTCACGGGGGCCGTTCCGCTGCTCTTCGAGGTGGGCGGCACGCGCGGGCTCGTGGCCCTCGCGCCCGACGGCCCCGCGCACGCGGGCGAGCTGCTCCTCCGGACCGCCTCGGCCTCGCTGGGGGTGCTGCTCTTCGCCTTCACGACACCGGTGTCCGACGTGCTGCCCCGGCTCGTCCGGGCGGGCGTCCCGGCGCCCGTGGTGGACGTGGCGCTCGTGATGTACCGGATCATCTTCCTGCTGCTCGACTCACTGGCGAAGATCCGGCAGGCCCAGGCGGCCCGGCTCGGGCACACCACCCGGGCCGCGACCTGGCGTTCGCTCGCGGGCCTCGGCGCGACGACGTTCGTGCGGGCCTTCGACCGGGCACAGCGCCTGCAGTCGGGGCTCGCCGGGCGCGGTTACGACGGGACGCTGCGGGTCCTGGTGCCGCCGTGCGCGGTCTCCCGGCGGTTCCTCACGGCGACGGGCGCGCTCCTCGCGGGGCTCGTCGCCCTCACCCTCGTACTGGAAAGGTTCCTTCCGTGACGTCTCCGACGCCGACGCACCCCGTCGTGGAGCTGGTGAAGGCGGGTTTCGCCTACGAGGACGGGCCCGCGGTCCTGTCGGGCGTGGACTTCCCGGTGGCGGAGGGGCGCGCGATCGCGCTCCTCGGCCGCAACGGCAGCGGCAAGACGACGCTGCTGCGGCTCCTCAGCGGGGGGCTGCGGTGCGGGAGCGGCTCGCTGCTCCTGGACGGGGCCGAGGTGGCGTACGACCGGAAGGGGCTGACCCGGCTGCGGACCACCGTGCAGCTGGTCGTGCAGGATCCGGACGACCAGCTGTTCGCGGCCTCGGTCGGGCAGGACGTGTCGTTCGGTCCGACGAACCTGGGGCTGGCGGAGGAGGAGGTGCGTCTCCGGGTGCGGGAGGCCCTGGAGGCGCTGGACATCGTGGCCCTGGAGGACCGGCCGACGCACCTGCTGTCGTACGGGCAGCGGAAGCGGGCCGCGATCGCGGGCGCCGTGGCGATGCGGCCCCGGGTGCTGATCATGGACGAGCCGACGGCGGGGCTCGACCCGCACGGGCAGGAGCGGCTGCTCGACGCCCTCGCCCGGCTGCGGGAGGCGGGGACGACGGTGGTGATGGCGACGCACGACGTGGATCTGGCGCTGCGCTGGGCCGACGAGGCCGCGGTGCTCTCGCCCGCCGGGCTGCGCACCGGTCCGGTCGCCGAGCTCCTCGCGGACGACGACCTGCTGGCCGCGGCCCGGCTGCGCCGGCCCTGGGGCACGTCGGTGGCCCGGCTGCTGCGGGCGCACGGTCTGCTGGGCGCGGACGGGGTGGAGCCCCGGACGCCGGAGGACCTGGACGCGTGGGTCGCGGCCGGGGCGGCCGGCCCTCGTCGGTCTTTCCGGGGTTCCGCCCGGGCCCTTGCTACCGAGTAGTACACATCACTCCCGGATTCTTCTGCAACTAGTTGCAGAAGGCGCGCGGGGTCGCCTAGAACTAGGTCGACGACCCCTGAGGCCGGCGACCCCCGCGGTCGACGACCGCTGCGCGAGGAGGCGCCCCCATGACCCCGTACCCGCATCTGCTGAGCCCGCTCGACCTCGGGTTCACCACCCTGCCCAACCGGGTGATCATGGGGTCGATGCACGTCGGCCTGGAGGAGACCGAGCACGGCTTCGAGCGCATGGCCGCCTTCTACGCAGAGCGCGCCCGGGGCGGCGTCGGCCTCATCGTCACCGGGGGCATCGCCCCCAACGAGGCCGGCCGCCCCTGGGACGGCGGGGCCAAGCTGACCACCGCCGAGGAGGTCGCCGAGCACCGGCTGATCACCGACGCCGTGCACGCCGAGGGCGGCCGGATCGCCATGCAGATCCTCCACTTCGGCCGCTACGCCTACCACCCCGGCCTCGTCGGCCCCAGCCCGATCAAGGCGCCCATCAGCCCCTTCGTACCGAACGAGCTGACCGACGCCGAGGTCGAGCAGACCGTCGAGGACTACGCCCGCTGCGCCGAACTGGCCAAGGAGGCCGGGTACGACGGCGTCGAGGTGATGGGCTCCGAGGGCTACCTCATCAACGAGTTCATCGCCGCCGCCACCAACCGGCGCACCGACCGCTGGGGCGGCTCGTACGAGAACCGGGTCCGCTTCCCCCTGGAGATCGTCCGCCGGATCCGCGAGCGCGTCGGCGAGGACTTCATCCTCGTCTACCGCCTCTCCATGCTGGACCTCGTCCCCGGCGGCTCCACCCTCGACGAGGTGATCTCCCTCGCCAAGGAGATCGAGGCCGCCGGCGCCACCATCATCAACACCGGCATCGGCTGGCACGAGGCGCGCATCCCCACCATCGCCACCTCCGTGCCGCGCGGCGCCTACACCTGGGTGACGAAGAAGCTGATGGGCGCGGTCTCCGTGCCGCTCGTCACCTCCAACCGCATCAACACCCCCGAGGTCGCCGAGGAGATCCTCGCCGACGGCCGCGCCGACCTGGTCTCGCTGGCCCGCCCGTTCCTCGCCGACCCCGCCTTCGTCGCCAAGGCGACGGCCGGCCGCGCCGACACCATCAACACCTGCATCGGCTGCAACCAGGCCTGCCTGGACCACACCTTCAACCTGAAGATCACCTCCTGCCTGGTCAACCCGCGCGCCTGCCACGAGACCGAGCTGGTCCTCTCCCCCACCCGCCTCGCCAAGCGCGTCGCCGTCGTCGGCGCGGGCCCGGCCGGGCTCTCCTGCGCGGTGTCCGCGGCCGAACGCGGCCACTCCGTCACCCTCTTCGACGGCGCCGCCGAGATCGGCGGCCAGCTGAACGTCGCCAAGCGGGTGCCGGGCAAGGAGGAGTTCGACGAGACGCTGCGCTACTTCCGCGTCCAGCTCGCCGAGCGCGGCATCGACGTCCGCCTGAACACGTACGTGACCGCCGCCGACCTGGAGGGCTACGACGAGGTCGTCGTCGCCACCGGCGTCACCCCCCGCACCCCGGGGATCGCGGGCGAGGACCACCCGAGCGTCCTCAGCTACCTCGACGTGCTGCGGGACGGCGCCCCCGTCGGGGACCGGGTCGCGATCATCGGCGCGGGCGGCATCGGCTTCGACGTCGCCGAGTTCCTCACGGACGGCGGCGAGGGCGCGAGCCAGGACCCCGAGACGTACTTCCGCCAGTGGGGCGTCGACACCTCGTACGAGAACCGCGGCGGACTGCGCGCGCCCGAGCGGAACGCGCCGCCGCGCCAGGTCCACCTGCTCCAGCGCAAAACCACCAAGGTCGGCGCCGGCCTCGGCAAGACCACCGGCTGGATCCACCGCACCGAGCTCAAGCACCGGGGCGTCACCATGGTGGCGGGCGTGTCGTACGAGCGGATCGACGACGCGGGCCTGCACCTCACGATCGACGGCGAGCCGCAGCTCCTGCCGGTGGACACGGTCGTCCTCTGCTCCGGACAGGAGCCGAAGCGGGACCTGTACGAGGAGCTGGTCGCCGCGGGGCGCTCGGCGCACCTCATCGGCGGCGCGGACGTCGCCGCCGAGCTGGACGCGAAGCGGGCCATCGACCAGGGCACGCGGCTCGCCGCCACCCTGTGACGGCCGCTCCGTGATCGCCGTGGCCGGCCGAACCTAGGATGCGAGCATGTCCCTCCCGCACGCGATCCTCACCGCGCTGCTCGAAAAGCCGTCCTCCGGCCTCGAACTGACGCGCCGCTTCGACAAGTCGATCGGCTACTTCTGGTCGGCCACGCACCAGCAGATCTACCGCGAGCTCGGAAGGCTGGAGCAGGCGGGGCACATCCGCGCCCTGCCCGCTCCGGTGCCCGCGCGGGGGCAGAAGAAGGAGTACGAGGTGCTGCCCGCGGGCCGGGCGGAGCTGACCGACTGGGTCGCCCGGTCCGAGGACCCGAAGCCGCTCCGGTCCTCCCTGCTGCTGCGGATGCGGGCCGCGGCGATGGTGGGGGCGGCGGGGCTGCGGGCCGAGCTCTCGCGCCATCTGGCCCTGCACCGGGCCCAGTTGGACGAGTACCTCGTGATCGAGGCCCGCGACTTCCCGCCGGAGCGCCGCCGCGCCGAAGCGGACCGGTTGCGGCATCTCGTCCTGCGGGGCGGGGTGGAGCTGGAGCGGTTCTGGGTGGAGTGGCTGACGAACGCGCTCACGGAACTGGGCGCGGAGGAGTAACCCGCACGCTGCGGACCGCCGCCCTCCCGCACCTCCACGCGGGACCCGCACGCTGCGGGACGGTGCCCCCGCCCGTGGGACCCGCGCCTGCCGGGGCGGCGCCCCCTGCCCGTGTGGGCCCGCACCCGTGCTGGGCGTTGCCCCTGCCCGTGCGGGGCCCGCGCCCTGCGGGGCGTTGCCCCCGCCCACCTCCGTGTGGGCAATCGTCCCGCAGGGCGGGACGGGTGGGCACACGGGACGGCGCCCATCAGCGGCGCCTCCGCGTCCCGCGCCTGAACCCGCACCCCGTGTGCGGCGCACCTGGGGGTGCGGGTCCAGGCTCAGCAGCCTCGGGCGCCGGCAGGGCGCGGGTCCGTTGTGCCCACCCGTTCCGCCCCAGCGGAACGATTGCCCACAACGGGGGCGCGAGGGGCGGGCACCGCCCCGGCGGGGCACCGCCCGGTGGGCGTGCCCACAACGGGGGCGACGGGGGGCACCGCCCGGTGGGCGCGCGCAGAACCGGGGCGGGCTTCGTCCGGCCGTGCGCGCGCAGCGGGGTGGCCCTACGGCTCCCCCGCCGACGCCCTCCGCCACGCCGACTCCCTGAGCAGTCGCAAGCCGTTCAGGCCCACCAGGACCGTCGAGCCCTCGTGGCCCGCGACGCCCAGGGGGAGGGGGAGGTGGCCCGCGAGGTCCCAGGCGACGAGGGCGCCGATGCAGACGCCCGCGATCACCAGGTTCTGGACGACCAGGCGCCGGGCCCGGCGGGAGAGGGCCACCACGGCCGGGATCGCGCGGAGTTCGTCGCGGACCACGACCGCGTCGGCGGTCTCCAGGGCGAGGTCGGAGCCGGCCCGGCCCATGGCGATGCCGGCGTGGGCGGCCGCGAGGGCCGGGGCGTCGTTGACGCCGTCGCCGACGAGCAACACCTTGGCGCCCGCCCGCTCCCACTCCCGTACCGCTTCCGCCTTCTCGTGCGGGAGGAGACCGGCGCGGACGTCGGTGAGTCCCGCCTCGGCGGCGATGCGCGCGGCCGCGCCCGCGTTGTCGCCCGTCAGCAGGACGGGCGCGGTGCCGGTCAGTCGGGCCAGGGCCGCGACCGCCTCGGGGGCGCCTTCGCGGAGCCGGTCGGAGAGGTCGAGGACGGCGGCGACGGCACCGTCGACGAGGACCTCGACGGCGGTGTCGGCGTGGGGCCCCGCCGCCCGGCGGACCCGCACCTCGTGGCCGCCGGCCACCGCCCGTACGCCCCGGCCCGGTTCGGCGGTGAAGTCGCTCGCCTCGGGGATGTCCAGGCCGCGGGCGCGGGCCTCGGCCACCACGGCGCGGGCCAGTGGGTGTTCGCTGGGGAGTTCGGCCGCCGCGGCGAGGGCGAGCGCCGAGTCGTCGCCGTGGACCGCCGTCACCCTCGGCCTGCCCTCCGTGAGGGTGCCGGTCTTGTCGAGGGCGACCCGGTCCACCGTGCCGAGGCGCTCCATGACGACCGCCGACTTGACGAGGACCCCGTGGCGTCCGGCGGTGGCGATCGCGGAGAGCAGCGGCGGCATGGTGGCGAGGACCACCGCGCAGGGCGAGGCGACGATCATGAAGGTCATCGCCCGGAGCAGGGCCTCGGTGACGTCGGCGCCGAGGGCGACGGGCAGGCCGAAGAGGGCCAGGGTGGCGGCGACGACGCCGACCGAGTAGCGCTGTTCGATCTTCTCCACGAAGAGCTGGGTGGGCGCCTTGGTCGCGCTCGCCTCCTCGACGAGGGCGACGATCCGGGCGATGACGGAGTCGGCCGCGTCCTTGTCGACGCGGACGTGGAGCGCGCCGGAGCCGTTGAGGGTGCCGGCGAAGACCGTGTCGCCCGCCGTCCTGGGGACGGGGAGCGGTTCGCCGGTGATGCCCGCCTGGTCGACGTCGCTCGTGCCGCGCAGGACGGTGCCGTCGGCGGGGAGCCGTTCCCCGGGCCGTACGAGGACGGTGTCGCCGATCGCGAGGGCGGTGGCCGCGACGGTCTCCTCGTGGTCGGGTCTCCCGGCCGTGAGCCGGACGGCGGTGGCGGGCGCGAGGTCGAGCAGACCGCGGACGGAGTCGGCGGTGCGGCGGGTGGCGAGGGCCTCCAGGGCGCCGGAGACGGCGAAGATGACGATGAGGAGGCCGCCGTCGAGGTACTGGCCGATGGCCGCGGCCCCGAGCGCGGCGACCACCATGAGCAGGTCGACGTCGAGGGAGCGCTCCTTCAGCGCCCGGAGTCCGGCCGCGGCGGGTTCCCAGCCGCCGGCGGCGTAGCAGATCGCGTAGAGCGGGCCCCAGAGCCAGGCCGGGGCGCCGGTCAGGTCGAGCGGGAGGGCGGCGAGGAAGGCCAGGGCGGCGAGTGCGGCCCACCGCACCTCGGGCAGGGCCGTGGCCGGGGTGCGGTGCGCGGGCGCGGGCGGAGGTGACGGGGCGGGGGCCCGCGGGGTGTCGAGCTCCGGGAGGGCCATGGGGGGACACCTCTTTCGAGTCTTTCGAGGCCGTTCTTCGAGGCCGGCGGGGAGGGCGGCCACACGTCGGTGGCGGAGGACCCCCACCATACCCGAACACATGAAGAGGTCTTCACGTATTGACATACGAGCGCCGCTACGATGAGCGCATGGGACACGGAGCGAACGGCAGGACCACCCCCGCACCCCACCTGGACGCCGAGTCCGCGGCCGCCATCGCCGCCACCCTCCAGGCCCTCGCCACCCCGTCCCGGCTGATGATCCTCACCACGCTCCGCCAGGGCCCGTGCGGCGTCACCGAACTGGCCGCCGCCGTCGAGATGGAGCAGTCCGCCGTCTCCCACCAGCTCCGGCTGCTCCGCGCGCTCGGGCTGGTCACCGGCGTCCGTCAGGGTCGCCGCATCGAGTACAGCCTCTACGACAACCACGTCGCCCAACTCCTCGACGAGGCCGTCTACCACATCGAGCACCTGCGGCTCGGCGCACGAGACGGCGCCCGCACCGACGTGGATACTGGTCAGTCGTAGTTCCACGACACGAAAGGGCGGGTATGGCCGACGACTTGGGGCGCCGCGCGACACGTCACGCGGTGGTCATCGGGGGAAGTCTCGCTGGACTGCTTGCCGCTCGGGTGCTCGCCGAGCACGCCGAGAAGGTGACGGTCGTCGAGCGCGACCGCTACCCGGAGGGACCCGACGCCCGGCCGGGCGTCCCGCAGGGCCGGCACCTCCACGTGCTCATCGCGGGCGGGCAGGAGGCGTACGACGAGCTGCTCCCGGGGTTCACGAGGGAGCTGCGGGAGCTCGGCGCGCCCAAGGTGGGCGTGCCCGAGGACATGGTGCAGTGGCAGAACGGCAAGTGGATGCACCGCTGGCCCGCCACCGTCCACTTCTACTCGGGCTCGCGTCCGCAGCTGGAGTGGCTGGTGCGCCGGCGGGTGTCCGCCGATCCCCGGATCGAACTGGTCGAGGGCCACGAGACGGTGGGCCTGATCGGCGACTCCTCGCGCGTCCGCGGCGTCCGGCTGCGGGAGCGCGGCGCGGGAGCCGGGAAGGAGCCCCGCGTCCTGGAGGCCGATCTGGTCGTCGACGCCTCCGGCAGGTCGACGAAGGCGGCGGACTGGCTGGCGGCGATCGGCGCCGAGGCCCCGCACGAGGAGACCATCGACACCGGTCTCGCGTACAGCACCCGGGTCTACCGCGCCCCGGCCGGGGCGCTGGACAGCGACACCATGGGCTACTTCATCGTGCCCAACCCCGGGCAGGAGTACGGGGCCGTCGTGCTGCCCGTCGGCGACGGGACGCACCTCGTGACCCTCTCGGGGCTCCGGGGCAACGAACCGCCCACGGAGGAGGGGGCGTTCGAGGAGTACGCGAAGCGGATGCCGCACCCGCTGATCAGCGAGTGGCTGGCGGGGGCGGAGCCGGTGTCCCCGGTGTACGGCTTCCGCAAGACCGCCAACATCCGGCGCCGGTACGACCGTCCGGGCCGCCGTCCGGCCGGTTTCCTCGCCACCGGCGACGCGCTCTGCGCCTTCAACCCGGTCTACGGACAGGGCATGGCGGTGGCGGCGATCTCCGCCGTCGCCCTGCGCCGGGCCCTCGCCGACCCGAAGCGCACCCCGACCACCCGGCGGGTGCAGCGCGCCCTCCTCGACGCCTCCCGGCAGGCGTGGGACGTCTCGACGGGCGCCGACAAGAAGATGCCCGGTGCCGTCGGCGGCGCGGACGCCCCCGGCGCGGTGGACAAGGCGGTCGGCTGGTACATGGGCCGGTTGCAGGAGCGGGCGGCGGGCGACCCGGTCGTCGGCGCGGCCTTCCGCAAGGCGATCACCCTCACCGCCCCGATGACGGTCCTGTTCGCCCCTGCCGTGGCACGGGCGGTGCTCTTCGGCCCGGTCCACGCGACGCCGGCCGAACCGCCGCTGCGCCGTACGGACGGCTGACGGCGCGGGGGGGGCGGCGGTGGCAGGACCACCGCCGCCCCTCGCCCCGGTTCACGTGCCGATCTCGAACACGGGCGGCCTGAGGCCCGCGAGACAGCCGGTGTCCGGCGCGGTCGGGCGGTCGAAGAAGGAGACGGTCATCGTCTGCGCGCACTTCGAGGCGGCGAAGACCACGTGGGCGACGTAGGGCACCGTGACGACGGTGGACCGGCTCAGCGTGCGGCCGACGTAGGCCCCGTTGCTCGGCGCGGTCTGGGCGTCGAAGCCGCCGGACAGGACGAGGGTCGGGATGTCGCTGTACGTCCTGTCCCTGACGGAGGGGTCCGCCGGGGGGACGTCCCAGGCACGGCAGTCGTCGTGGAGCCAGGCGAGCTGCGGGGCGTTGGCGAGGAGCGAGCGGGGGAACGAGGGGAACGCGCGCCGCCCTCCCCGGATGATGTCCTCCTGGCTCTCGTACGGGGTCCACTCCCTGCAGAAGACGCCGTAGACGAGCCCGTGGGAGGTCCGCCCCAGGGCCGCCGGGCTGTACTTGCCGCCCGCCAGCTGCTCGGCGATCCGCCGCGGGTTGCCGTGCGCCAGTTCGTCGATGGAGCGGGGCACGCCCTCCGCCAGGTGGGAGGCGGAGGTCAGCCAGTTCACGAGGGTCCCGCCGTCGATCACCACCTTCACCGGAGCCGGCCGGCCGGGCACCGGGACGGTGGTGGTGACCGGGCGGGCTTCGAGGGCGACGACGAGGCGCTCGAAGGTGGTCTTCAGGTGCGGATAGCGGGTGTTGCAGGCGGGCTGGTCCGCGCAGGCCTCGAAGATGCCGTCGAAGCCCTCGCGCGCGGCCTTCCAGGTCACGGCCCCGCCGGCCAGGGACGGCGGCAGGACGCCGTCGATGCCGACCGACCGGATGCCCTCCGGGTGCAGCCGCATGTACTGGAGGGCCAGATCGGTGCCGTACGAGATGCCGAACACGTTCCACTGCCGGATGCCGAGCGCCTTGCGCAGGTCCGCGAGGTCGGCGGCACTCTCCGTGTCGTCGTAGGCGCTGGGGTCGGCCCCGCGCGCCACCACCCGGTCGCGGCACTCCCGCGTCTCCCGGACGTGGAGGCGGCCGGTGGAGGGGGCGTCGGAGACCAGGCCGAGGGCGCGCGCGTTGAACCGGTCGACGTTGACGCAGGTGAGCTCCGGGGCGGCCGAGTAGGTGCCCCGCTGGGACATGAAGATCAGGTCCCGGTCGCGGTTCAGGCCGCCGTCGAGCGCCATCGGGATCTCGGAGACCGCGTCGTCGCCGGGTCCGCCGGCGAGCCAGACGATCGGGTCGCCGGGGTGCCTCTTCGTGGCCGCGGGGATGATCGCCACGGCGAGGGTGATCCTGCGGCCCCGGCCCTCGCCGTGCCCGTGGCGCTTCTCGGGGACGGTGAGCGTTCCGCAGTGGGCGTCCTTCAGGGCGGGGATCGGGTCCGCGGTCCTCGGGCAGGGTCCCGGCTCGAAGCGGGCGTGACCCGCCGTCCGGGCGAGCGTGCCGAGCGGCGCGGCCGGGTCGGACCCGGCGTGGGCGGGCGCCGCGGCGAGGCCTGCGGCGAGGACACCGGCGGTGACCCCGGCCAGCGCGGCCGGGAGCCGTCGCGCGGTGCGCCGGTGGGGTGGTCGAGGGGACGTCATGGGGTCTCCGTGTCAGGGGGTGAGGGTGAACGGCGGGGGCCGGAGTCCTGCCACGCAGCCGGTGTCGGGCGCGGTCGGACGGGCGAGGAAGGAGGCGAGGACGCTCGCCGCGCAGGGCGACTGGGGCACCACCCAGTGGCCGATGCCGGGGATCCGTACGGAGGTCGAGCCGGGCAGCGTGGCGGCCGCGACGTGGGCCCAGCTCGCGCCGGTCTTCGCGTCGAAGGTTCCGGAGAGGAGGAGCGTCGGGATCCTGCTGAAGGTGGCCACCCGTTGGATCGCGGTGCGGTCGGGGACGTTCCAGGTCCGGCACACGTCGTGCTCGAAGGGCAGCTGCGGCGGCTGCGCCAGGACCGGGTCCGGCCAGCCGGGGAAGTTCCGGCGCCCTGCCTCCAGCACGTCGTGCTCCGAGTGGCCGGGGGCCCATTCGGCGCAGGCCACCGACTGGGTGAGGCCGTGGGCGAACGCGCCGACGGCGGTCCCCACGTCGACGGCGCGGGCCCGTGCGAAGCGCTCGGGGTTTCCGTGGGCGAGTTCGTCGAGCGCGGCGGGGACGTCGACGGCCTTGACGGTGTTGGCGACGAGGATGTTGACCAGCGCGCCCCCGTCGAGGTCGACCTCGACCGGGGCCCCGCCCCCCGGCGGCTCGGCCATGAGCGTGAGGGGGTGCGCCTCCAGGCGGCGGACCTGCTGGTCGAGCGTGCGGCGGAGGTGCGGGTAGCGGCTCTTGCAGCGGGGCTGGGCCTCGCACGCCGCGAAGATCTCGCCGATCCCCTCGGCGGCGCTGTCCCAGGTCCAGGGCAGGTTCACCACCTTGGGGGGTGCGATCGAGTCGATCGCCACCGAGCGGATCCCCTGGGGGTGCAGACGCATGGAGGTGAGGGCGAGATCGGTGCCGTACGAGTACCCGTAGACGTTCCACCGGCCGATGCCCAGCGCCTTGCGCAGGTCGGCGAAGTCCGCCGCGTTCTCGGTGGTGTTGTAGGCACTCAGGTCGATTCCGGCGGCCGTCAGCCGCTGCCGGCACTCCTTCGCCGCCCGCACCAGCAGCCGGCCGGTCGAGGGGGCGTCGTAGCGCAGCCCCACGGCCTTCACGTTGAAGCGGTCGATCTCCGGGCAGGCGAGGTTCGGCTGCGAGTGCCGCGCGCCGCGCTGGGCCATGACGATCAGGTCGTTGTTCCGGTTCACCCCGGAGCCGATGAGGAAGGGGATGCTGTCGAAGGCGTCGCCGCCGGGCCCCCCTTCCATGAAGACGACCGGCTCGGCGGCCGGCCGGGGGGAGGTGGCCGGGATGATCGCGACGGCCAGCCGGACGGTCCGGCTCCGGCCGTGGCGGGAGCGGTTCTCGGGCACCTCCAGGAAGCCGCACCGGCCGGGAACCGGATCGGGCGTCTGCGGGCAGGCGGCGGGCACGAACCGCGCCGGGCCTCCGGGACGGGGCTCCTGGACGGGTGGTGACACCGGGCTGCCCGGTGTCGAACCGCGCCCCGTTCCGGGGGCGTTCGCCGCGGTCGGCCCGGCCGCGCCCAGAAGGGTGAGTCCGGCCGCCACGAGCGCGAGACCGGTGCGCGCGCCTCGGGAGCGCCGTCGGCCGTACGGGCGCCGGGCGCGCGCTCGTACGGTGTCCTGTTCCGTCATGTGATCGGGTCTTTCTGTGGACCACGGTCGCCCCGACCGGGGCGACACGGCGCGGCTCGGCCCGCCGCGGCGTGGTCCGGGCGGGCGCTGTGGTCCACAGCCTGCGGTCGGGGCGGGAGCCCCACCACTCGTGGACTCCACTCGGAGCAGTTCAGGCGCCCGGGGCCGCCGTCACCATGCCCGCGGCGATGGCCGCGCCGAGCGCCGCGTAGTCGTCGGCGTTCTGCCGGGCGTAGGAGAGCGCGAAGTCGGCCACGGCGCGGTCGAAGACGTCCGAGCTTCCCAGGTAGGCGGCGATGGCGATGCGGTCGCCCGAGCGGGCGTGGGCGCGGGCCAGGGCCCGGCCGCAGAGCCGCGCGTAGTCCCGCAGGGTGGCCGGGGACATGGTCTCCACCTCGGCGGAGCCCTTCATGTCGCGCAGTTGCCGCCAGTAGAAGTGGCGTTGCTCGGGTCCGGTCATCCAGCCGAGGAAGATGTCGCTCGCCGCCTGGGTCAGCCGTTGGCCGCAGACGACGCGGCGGCCCTGGTGGGGGTAGGCGGTGGGCGTCAGGTACGGCTCCAGGACGGAGCGGCCGGCCTCCTTGATCTGGAGGACGAGCGGGTCGCTGTCGTCGCGTCCTTCGAGGAGGAGGACGAAGCAGCGGGTGCCGACGCTGCCGACTCCGACGACCTTCCGGGCCGCGTCGAGGAAGTGGTAGCGGTCGAGGAGGACGCGGCGCTCCTCGGCGAGGGAGCTGCGGTAGTCGCTGAAGATCTTGCCGAGGGTGATCCGGTCGATGTCCGCGACGCGTTCGAGGAGCGGCGGGTCGTCGATGATGCGCCGGTTGCCCTCGGAGTCCTTCTCGGTGAGCTTTTCGAGGGCCTGGAGGCTGGTGCGCCGACGGGCGCCGGCGAGCCGTTTCGTGAGGCGGGCGCGGTCCTCGCCGCGCACCACGCGGAGGATGTCGTCGGCGGATATCCGCTCGTACCAGACGTCGAGCTCGCCGAGGCCGGCCAGGCGGCGCATCGTCGTGCGGTACGACTCCACGGCGACGAGCGCGGCGCGGTGGGCCTTGGGCTTGGCGCTGCCGTTCTGGAGGGCGGCGACGGTGACGCTGGCGGCGAGCCTCTTCACGTCCCACTCGAAGGGGCCGGGGAGGGTCTCGTCGAAGTCGTTCACGTCGAAGAGGAGCGTCCGTTCGGGTGAGGCGTAGACCCCGAAGTTGAGCAGGTGGGCGTCGCCGCACAGCTGGACGGTGAGCCCGGTGTGGCGGTCGGCGCCGAGGTCGGCGGCCATGACGGCGGCGGCTCCGCGCAGGAAGGCGAAGGGGGAGGCCGCCATCCTGCCGTAGCGGAGGGGGACGAGGTCGGGGAGCCGGTCCAGGGACTGGCGTTCCAGGACGTCGAGCGGGTCGGGACGCTGTGAGCTGGGTATCCAGCGGCCGTGTGAGGCGCGGGGGACGCGCTTGCGGGCCGCCTTGCCCCGAGCGGTCCGCTCCGACGGTGTCGTCATCCGGCCTCACCCGCCTTCTCCCGACGCCAGGTGACCGGCCTGTCACCTGGAACCTCATTACAAGGCGCCTCGCTCGTTTCGGCCACTCTGCCGGACCGCCCTGGCAAAATGGTTTAGACCAATGATAGGAATTGATCACCCACACGGCCCATGCCGTCACGCTGAGCAAAGAGAGGGTTGATCATGGTCGAGCCCCATTCCGAGGCGGTGGCGGAGACCTCCGGCGCAGCGGAGACGCCGCTCTATCTCCGGGTCGCCGCCGCCCTGCGCGAGGACCTCGCCCGGCGGCGCATCTCCCCCGGCAGCCGGCTCCCGTCGGAACGGACGCTGTCCCAGCGCCACCACGTCAACCGGCAGACCGTCCGCAGCGCGCTTCGACTCCTCAGGGACGAAGGGCTCGTGGTCACCGACCGGCGCGGCACCTTCGCCGCCGCCGACGGGGCCGGTCCCGAGCCGGCCTCCCCCGTCCTCGCGGCCCGCCGTCCGACGTTCCCCGGCGGACCGCGGGCGGCCGAGGCGCTCGTCCGGGCCTCGCTCGTCTGGGAGCCGCCGCCCGCCGCCCTGGCCTCACGGCTCCTGCTCACCCCCGGAGAACCGACCCTCGTCCACCGGCACACGGTCCTCGGACCGCACGGGGCGGCGCTCCAGCGGGCGGTGTCGTGGTTCTCCCGGCCGGCCCTCGCCGAGATCCCCCAGCTCTCCCGGTACCGCCGGGGCAGGGACTGCCGCCAACAGCCCGATCTGCGGCTCCTCTACCACTGGATGCACCAGGCGGGGCTGCGGATCACCCACCGCGAGTCGGTCGGCGTCCCGCCCGGTCCGGGCACGACGACGGCCGGCGGCGCGGCGCGGCTGCTCGTCCACCGGGTCGTCAGCGACCAGCACGGACACGCCCTGGAGATCACGGACATCGACTTCTCGGCCCGGTCGGCCGCCTGGACCTACGAGTTCAGCGCCTGACCCGGGGGCGCCCCGCCCCGTCCGGGGTGCGCGGACGGGGGCGCGCCCGATCGCATCGGACGCGCCCCCGGAGGGCCGGGCTCCGCCGTCAGACGATGCCCTCGGCGATCTCGGCCTCCTCGCGGGCTGTTCCGTACGCGGTCGGCGTGCCGTACGAACGGCGGGCGACGTACCACCAGACGCTGGCGAGGACCAGGACGACGACGAGCGCGATCGCGGCGTAGTTCATGGTGTCGACGTTCACCGGGGACTTCTGCGGCAGGCAGAAGAGGACGGTCACGAACGCCACCCAGACGACGGCGATCCAGCCGATGGGCCTGCTCCAGCGGCCGAGGCTCCACGGGCCGGGGACGAAGCGGTTCCCGGCGCGCAGCCGCAGGTAGATGGGGATGGCGTACGCGGGGGTGATGCCGATGACGTTGATCGCGGTGACGGCGCCGTAGGCCGTGGCCGAGTACAGCGAGGGGACGGCGAGCAGCGCGGCCACGACGACCGCGAGCCAGACGGCGGGGACGGGCGTCTGGGTG
The DNA here is from genome assembly GCF_044544765.1 of Streptomyces sp. NPDC053513. Classification (NCBI taxonomy): domain Bacteria; kingdom Bacillati; phylum Actinomycetota; class Actinomycetes; order Kitasatosporales; family Streptomycetaceae; genus Streptomyces; species Streptomyces sp. NPDC053513. The sequence continues at coordinate 430,526 of NZ_JBITXP010000003.1, read as the reverse complement.
CTGCCGCTGACCTTGCGCCAGAGCGCCGAGCCGGGAAGGGCGTTGTCGCGGCTGAAGGCGAAGACCATGCGGCTGGCGGCGGCCACCTCGGCGTTGCCGCAGAAGAGCTGGGCGACGATCACGACGAGCAGCAGGGCGGCGGCGCCGCCGGAACCGAGCGCGTCCAGGAAGATCTGGGCGGGCGGGACGCCGGTGGCGCTGTTCTGGGTGGCCGCGTAGTCCTGGATCGCGAAGGTGAGTCCGGCGAGGAGCGCGAAGCCGGCGAGCCAGGAGACCCAGATGGCCCGGACGATGCCCTTGGCGGCGGTGACGGAGGCGTTGGAGGTCTCCTCGGACAGGTGGGCCGAGGCGTCGTAGCCGGAGAAGGTGTACTGGGCGAGGAGCAGGCCGATCGCGGCGACGTAGAACGGGTTGGCCCAGCCGGTGTCGTTGACGAACTCGGTGAAGACGAACTCGACGGACTGGTGCCGGTCGGGGACGAAGGCGAGGGCCCCGACGATGACCGCGACGCCGATCAGGTGCCACCAGACGCTGACCGAGTTGAGGACGCTGACGAGGCGGACGCCGAAGAGGTTGAGTCCGGCGTGGAGCAGCAGGATGGCGAGGAAGATGAGGAAGGTGGAGCCCGGGGTGGGCACGAAGCCCCACTGGAGGTTGAGGAAGGCCCCGGTGAAGAGGGCCGCGCCGTAGTCGATGCCGGCGATGGCGCCGAGCAGACCGAGCAGGTTCAGCCAGCCGGTGTACCAGCCCCAGCGGCGTCCGCCGAGCCGGTCGGCCATGTAGTAGAGGGCGCCGGAGGTGGGATAGGCGCTGGTGACCTCGGCGAGGGCGAGACCCACGCACAGGACGAAGAGGCCGACGCCGGCCCAGCCCCACAGCATGACGGAGGGGCCGCCGGTGCCCAGGCCGAAGCCGTAGAGGGTCATGCAGCCGGAGAGGACGGAGATGACGGAGAAGCTGATCGCGAAGTTGCCGAAGCCGTCCATGCGGCGGGCGAGGACGGGCTGGTAGCCGAGCTCTCTGAGTCTCGCCTCCTCGTCCTGGGCCGGTGGTGGCTTGCGTATCGCGTCGACGGGGGCGGTGCGGGACATGGGACCTCCGGGGGACGGGGGGAGCGGGGGCGGGGGTGGAAGCGGGGGCGCGGGGGCGCGTCAGTCGCTGAGACAGCGGGCGCGGGCGCGCAGGAAGACCTCCTCGGCGAGGGCCCGGTCGTCCGGGTGGGCGGTGCGATAGGCCCACGGGAGGGTCGTGTAGTACGGACCGAGGGCCTGGAAGACCCGGGCCGCGTCGGCGAAGCGGAGGGCGCCGAAGAGGGCGTGCGCCAGGTGGTTGAGGTCGAGCAGCGAGGCCTCCTCCGTGGCGCAGAAGAGGAACCAGGTGTCGAGGGCGCGCTGGGCGTCGCGGACGGCGTCCTCGGCGACCCAGTGGAGGTCGAGGGCGCGCTCGTGACCGCGCTCGCGCCGGTAGCGCTCGACGCGGACGTAGAGCGGGAGGGCGTGCAGGGCGGAGCCCACGGGTGCCGAACTCGCTGCCCAATAGGAGTAGTTGACGGCCTCGGAGAGGGGCCCCGCCTGTCGGGCGTAGACGAACTGCAGCATGCGGTGGTGGGCCTCGCGGTTGTGCGGGTCCCGCTTCTCCACCTCGGCGAGCAGGCCCCAGGGGCCGGGCGGCAGCATGGGCGCCGGCGGGGTCAGCCGGTGCTCGGCCATGCGCTGGCGGCCGTCGAGGACGGCGAGGGCGATCAGGCCGATCCAGGGCACGGGGTCGCCGGGCGAGCGGTCGGAGGCTTCGCGGCAGGCGGTCAGGGCCTCCTGCCAGAGCTCCCGGGTCCGGGGGTGGCCGGCCCGATGGGCGCGGACGGCGCGCTCGACGGCGACCCGGCTGTGCATCACGGCGGCGGCGAGGCTCTCGGGCTGCTCGGCGCGCCAGGCGGGGACGACGTCGCTGCCCGCGGCGACGGCGGCGAGGACCTGGGTGCGCCGGGTCCAGGCCTCCCAGTCGGAGGTCTCGTCGAGGAGACGGGCCATCGACACCCAGCGGCCGGTGCGCAGGTCCTGGACGGCGTTGCGCAGGGCGTGGTCGTGGCCGGCGGGGTGGTAGACGGGGCGGAATCCGTGTCCGGCCATCAGGGGGTGGGGGGTGGTGTGGATGACATGGGTCCTCGGTGGATGGAGGGGGTGGTCAGTCCCCCGGCGGGCGTCCCGGCCGTTGATCGGCGATCACTATAGAGGGCTCTGGACTCGACCGGTCCACTTTCTTTTGCGACAGTAATTATTCAGCCAGCGACCGAAATTGATTTTCTGTCAGGTACGGCGGGCGACCTGACGCGCTCGACCGCCGTCCCTTGACGAAGGGCGCCGACGACGGCACTCTGACCCCTTTCGGTGACCGGATGATCACCGAGCGGTTCGAGCGAGGGAGCAGCGGGATGACGGGCGGAGCGGTACTCGCCGTCGACCAGGGCACGTCGGGTACGAAGGCCCTCGTCCTCTGCCCCGAGCGCGGGGTCGTCGGCACCGGGACGGCACCCGTCCGGCCCCGCCACCTCCCCGGCGGCCTGGTCGAGGTCGACCCCCGTGAGCTGTACGACTCCGTGGTCGCCGCCGGGCGGGCGGCGCTCGCCGAGGCGGACGTCCCGGTCGTCGCCGTGGGCCTCGCCAACCAGGGCGAGACCGTGCTCGCCTGGGACCCCGCCACCGGGGAACCGCTCACCGACGCCCTCGTCTGGCAGGACCGCAGGGCCGCCTCGGTCTGCGCCGGTCTCGACGACCGTGCCGAGGAGCTGCGCCGCCTCACCGGCCTTCCGGTCGACCCCTATTTCGCCGCGCCCAAGATGGCCTGGATCCGCCGCCACGCCACCGGCGCCGGCGTGGTCACCACCAGCGACGCCTGGCTCGTCCACCGGCTCACGGGCGCCTTCGTCACGGACGCGGCGACCGCAGGACGGACCGGCCTCCTCGACCTCGACACGGTCGCCTGGTCGGAGACCGCCCTCGACCTGTACGGACTCGGCGGCGAGGCGCTCCCCCGGGTCGTGGACTGCGACACCCCCGTCGGCACCACGACCGCGTTCGGCCCCGCGCTGCCGCTCACCGGCCTCCTGGTGGACCAGCAGGCGGCGCTGCTCACCCAGAGCGCGGACGACCCCGCCGCCGCCAAGTGCACCTACGGCACCGGCGCCTTCCTCCTCGCCCGGACCGGCCCCGAACCCCGGCGCACCACCTCCGGACTGGTGTCCTGCGTGGCCTGGCGACTCGGCGGACGCGTCACGCACTGCCTCGACGGACAGGTGTACACGGTCGCCTCGGCCGTGCGCTGGCTCACGGACCTGGGCGTGATCTCCGGCGCCGCGGAGCTCGACGCGGTCGGCGGCGGCGTCCCGGACACCGGCGGCGTCACCTTCGTCCCGGCCTTCGCGGGGCTCGCCGCGCCCTGGTGGCGGGGGGACGTGCGCGGCTCGCTCACCGGCCTCGGCCTGGACACCGGGCCGGGCCATCTGGTGCGCGCCCTGTGCGAGGGCATCGCCGCCCAGGTCGTGGAGCTCGCCGCGGCCGCCGCCTCGGACCGGGGCGCGCCGCTGACCTCGCTGCGCGCCGACGGCGGTCTGACCCGGTCGGCGCTGCTCATGCAGACCCAGGCCGATCTGCTGCAACTCCCCGTCGAGGTCTCCTCGTTGCCCGACGCCACGGCGCTCGGGGTCGGCGCGGTCGCCCGGCTCGGACACCAGCCGGGGCTCACGCTCCGCGAGGCCGTGCCGGAATGGAAGCCCTCGGCCGTGTACGAGCCGCGGATCTCGGGCGACGAGGCGGAAGCGCGCCTCGCGCGCTTCCGCGCGGAGGTGGCGGCGCTGGTGGAGCGATCGGGGGGCGCGGGTTCCGCGGTCGACGGTGCGGGCGGGACGGGTTCCGCCATCGGCGGTGCCGGTGCCGGTGCTGGTGCTGGTGCTGGTCCTGGTGCTGGTGCTGGCATCGGTGGCACGGCCGGTGCGGGTGACGGCGTCGGCGGCGGAGCCGTATGAGCGTGACGCGGACCGGGCCGCTGCCCACCGGCGAGGCCGCGGAGTACGACGTGGTGGTCGTCGGCGCGGGCGTCGTCGGTTCCGCGATCGCCCGGACCCTGGCCCGCCATCCGCTGCGGATCGCCCTCGTGGAGGCCGCGAACGACGTCGGCGACGGCACCTCGAAGGCCAACACCGCCATTCTGCACACCGGTTTCGACGCGGCACCCGGCACCCTGGAGGCCCGGCTGGTGCGCGAAGGGCACCGCCTGCTCGGCGCGTACGCCCGGGAGGCGGGCATCCCGGTGGAGCCGCTGGGGGCGCTGCTCGTCGCCTGGGACGAGGAGCAGCGGGCGGCGCTCCCCCGGCTCGCGGAGAAGGCGCAGCGCAACGGCCACCGCACCACCCGGCTGCTCACGGCCGGTGAACTCGCCGCCCGGGAGCCGCATTTGGGGCCCGGCGCCCTGGGCGCCCTGGAAGTTCCGGGCGAGTCCGTGATCTGCCCGTGGACGACCACCCTCGCGTACGCCACGCAGGCCGTCCGCTCCGGGGTGGACCTGCATCTGAACTGCCGGGTGGAGAAGGTGCGTCCGGGCGATCCGTACCACCGGCTCGTCACCCGGCGCGGAGTGCTGCGGACCCGGCTCCTCGTGAACGCCTGCGGTCTCCACGCCGACGCGTTCGACGCGCTGGTCGGCCGGGAGGACTTCACCGTCACCCCGCGCCGGGGCCAGCTGCTCGTCTTCGACAAGTTCGCCCGCGACCTGGTCCGGCACATCCTGCTGCCGGTGCCCGGCCCGCTCGGCAAGGGCGTGCTCGTCTCGCCGACGGTGTACGGGAACGTCATGCTCGGGCCCACCGCCGAGGACCTGGACGACAAGACCGCCACGGGCACGACGGCGGAGGGCCTCGCCGGGCTGCGCGAGCAGGGCGGCCGGATCCTCCCCGCGCTCCTCGACGAGGAGGTCACCGCCGTCTACGCGGGGCTGCGGGCCGCCACCGGACAGGAGGACTACCGGATCGCCGCCCACCCCGGGCTGCGGTACGTGACGGTGGGCGGGATCCGTTCCACCGGGCTCACCGCCTCCCTGGCCATCGCCGAGCACGTGCTCGGCCTCCTCGCGGACTGCGGCCTCGATCCGGGGCCGGCCCGTCCGCTCGCCCCGGTCCGGATGCCGAACCTCGGCGAGGCCTTCCCCCGCCCGTACCGGGACGCCGGACTCATCGCCCGGGACCCGGAGTTCGGGACGGTCGTCTGCCACTGCGAGCGGGTCACCCGGGGCGAGATCCGGGCCGCGCTCGCCTCGACGATCCCACCCGGCGGCCTCGACGGACTGCGCCGCAGGACCCGCGCCCGGGGCGGCCGCTGCCAGGGCCACCACTGCGGCGCGGAGGTGCGGGCGCTGTTCGAGGAGGGGGCGTCGTGACCCGTACGCGTACGGTCGACGTTCTCGTCGTGGGCGCGGGGCCCGCCGGGCTGGCCGCCGCCGCGCGGCTCGCGGCGGCGGGCGCGGGTCGCGTCGAGGTCCTGGAGCGGGAGGCCACGGCCGGCGGGGCGCCGCGCCACTGCTCCCGGCCGGGGTTCGGCGCGGACGCCCGGGGGCGCGCCCTGGACGGCCCGGCGTACGCGCGGCGCGCGGTGCGGGAGGCGCTGCGGGCGGGGGCGACGGTCCGCACCGGCGTCTCGGCCACCGGCTGGGCCGGGCCCCTCGCCCTGGACGTCACCGCCCCGACCGGCCTCGAACGCGTCCGGGCGGGCGCGGTGGTCCTCGCCACCGGGGCCCGCGAACGGCCCCGCAGCGCCCGGCTCGTCCCGGGCACGCGGCCCGCGGGGGTGCTGACCACGGGCGAGCTCCAGCGGACGGTCGCGCGGTTCGGGCCGCGCCCGGAGCACATCGGGCGCCGGGCCGTCGTCGTCGGCGGCGACCCGGTGGCCCGGGGCGCGGCGCGCACGCTGCGCGCGGCCGGGGTGGAGGTGGCGGCCGTCGTCGCCGAACACCCGTGCCCCGCCGTCGCGTTCGCGGGAGTGCCGGTCCTCGTCGGCGCGGTCGTGACGGAGCTCCTCGGACGCGGCCGGCTGACGGGGGTCGCGGTGCGGGGCGGGGACGGACGGGCCACCGTGCTGCGGTGCGACACGGTGGTCTTCACCGGCGACTGGATCCCGGACCACGAACTCGTCCGCGCCCGCGGGCTGCCGCTCGCGCCCGGCACCCGGGGCCCCGTGACCGACCAGGGCTTCCGCACCGCCGAGCCCGGCGTCTTCGCCGTCGGCAACCTCCTGCGCGGGGTGGAGCCGGCGCTCGTGGCCGCCGCCGAGGGGCGCGCGGTGGCCGGGGCGGTGCTCGAACGGCTCGGCGGCCGCCCCTGGCCCGCCGCCGGGGTGCCCGTGACGGCGGCGGGCCCGCTGCGCTGGGTGACGCCCGGCCTGCTGGGCCCGGCGGCCGCCCCCCTGCTCGTGCGGCCGGAGCGGCGGCTCGCCCGCCCGGTCCTGACCGTCGCCCAGGACGGCGTCCCGCTGCGGCGGGAGCGACTGGGCGGAACGCTCGTGCCGTGGCGTTCGGTGCGGCTCGGGCCCCGGTGGACGAGCGGCGTGGACCTCGCGGGCGGCCCGGTGACGGTCGGCGCGGAGGAGTAGGGACGGGACCGCGCGGGGGGCTGCGGCGGCCGGGTCCTTCGGCCACACTGGGGCGCATGCCGGACAAGCGCAGCGCGGGTCTCCTGGTCTACCGCCGTACGGCGGGCGGGGGCGTCGAGGTCCTCATCGGTCACATGGGCGGGCCCTTCTGGTCGTCCCGCGAGGAGTCGGCCTGGTCGATCCCCAAGGGGGAGTACGAGCCCGACGAGACGCCCGAGGCGGCGGCCCGCCGCGAGTTCCAGGAGGAGCTGGGGCTCCCGGCCCCCGACGGCGAGTGGTTCGCCCTCGGCGAGGCCCGCCAGCGGAACGGGAAGCTCGTCACCGTATGGGCCGTCGAGGGAGACCTCGACCCGGCCGAGGTGGTGCCGGGGACCTTCGTCATGGAGTGGCCGCCCCGGTCGGGGATCCGGGAGGCGTTCCCGGAGATCGACCGGGTGGGCTGGTTCGCGCCGGAGGCCGCCGCTCCGCTGCTCGTCTCCGGGCAGCGGGTGTTCCTGGAGCGGCTGGCGGCACACCTCGGCGGACGGGCCTGAGGCCGATTGTCAGACCCGTGCGAGAGGGTGGTGAGCGCCGAACTGTCGAGAGGGAGCCCGACATGACCACGATCACCCCCAGCGAGCGCGCGGCCGCCCAGGCGTACCTGCGGCTGCTCGAGTCCACGCAGGCCGTGCTGACCGATCCGCAGCTCGCTCCGTACGCGGGAGTGATGCTCACCCACCCGATGGCGGAGGCCGACGAGGCGCTCCGCGCCGCCGGTCTCGCCGGGAACGAGGACCGGCTGCTGCGCCTCGTCTCCTCCCTGCGGGCCTCCCCCACGAACGCCTGGGGGCGGACCGGCTGAGGGCGGACCGGTGGTTGAGGACGGGGGTGGCCGAGAACGGGGGTGGCTGCTGAGGGCGGGGGCGGCCGAGGACCGGGGCGGTCAGGCGCCGGGGCGGACGGGGAGGGTCCGGACGCTGTTGCCGACGAAGCCGGAGTGGCGGGTCAGCTCGGCCTCCGGGACCGCCAGGTCCAGGTCGGGGAAGCGGGTGAAGAGCACCTCCAGGGCGATCGCCGCCTCCATCCGGGCCAGCGGGGCGCCCAGGCAGTAGTGGGGGCCGTGGCCGAGCGAGAGGTGCTTCACCGTCCCGGCGCGGGTGATGTCGAAGCGGTCGGCGTCCGGGCCGTGCACCTTCGTGTCGCGGCCCGCCGCCGAGTATCCGGCGAGGACGGGGGTGCCCCGCGGGATGAGGGTGCCGTCCACGGTGAGGTCACGGGTGGGGTAGCGGAACGGGAAGTAGCTGACCGGGCTGTCCCAGCGGAGGGTCTCCTCCACCACGTCGGCCCAGTCGGCGCGGCCGTCGAGCACGAGGGCGAGCTGCTCGCGGTGGGCGCAGAGCGCGCGGACCGCGTTGGTGACGAGGTTCAGGGTGGTCTCGTGGCCCGCGATGATCATCAGGAGCAGCGTGCCGATGAGCTCGGGCTGACTGAGCCGGTCGCCGTCCTCGTCCCGGGCGGCGATGAGGGCGCTGGTGAGGTCGTCGCCGGGCGCGGCGGCCTTGGCGGCGGCGATGGCGCCCAGGAGCTCGACGAGTTCGCGGTTGGCGGCGACGGCCCGCGCGGGCTCGGTGTCGGTGGCGACGACCAGGCTGGAGAGGTGGTGCAGGCGGTCCTGGTGGGCCGGGTCGACGCCGAGGAGTTCGCAGATGACGCCGAGCGGCAGGGGCAGCGCGTAGTGGCGGCGCAGATCGGCGACGCCGTCGCCGGCGCGGGCGGCCTCCGCCAGCCCGTCGAGGAGTCCGGCGGTGACGGTCTCGACGCGGGGGCGGAGCTCCTCGACCCGGCGGGCGGTGAAGGCGCTGCTGACGAGGGTGCGCAGCCGGCGGTGGTCGGCTCCGTCTGCGGTGGTCATGCCGGGCACGGTGGCGAAGGTCCGCAGCGGCCAGCCGTCGGGTATGCGGCCCTCGGTGAGGGCGGTGAAGTGCTGGGGCCCCTTGGCGACGTCGGGGTGGGAGAGGAAGTCACGCAGCGCGTCGTGGCCGAGCACCACCATGCCCTCGATCTCGCCAGGAAGCACGACGGGGGCGACGGCGCCTGCGGCGAGCAGCCGGGCGTTCGGCGCGTGCGGGCAGCCGCCGGTGGGGTCCGGGCGGTACGGCGGGGTGTTCAAGGGAGGAACTCCTGACTGCGGGGCCGACTCGGCACGTGCGGGGTCAGATCCTACGGTCAACCCCACGCTTTCCGTACGGACTTGTCCACCGCTCCCCACCGACGCGACGCCCCTTTCGCGGGCCCCCGCCGGTGCGGCACCCCTCACGCCCCGTCGCGGGCGCGCCCGCCGGTGCGGCACCCACCCCCGTGGCGGGCGCCCGCCCGCTGAACGGCGCCCACCGCGCCCCCGTCGCGGGCTGCGCCCGCTGGACCGGTGCCCCGCCGCCCCCCGTTGTGGGCAGTCGTTCCGCAGGGCGGAACGGGTGGGCACAACGGACCCGCGCCCTGCCGGCGCCCGAGGCTCATGAGCCTGGACCCGCACCCCGTGCACAGCGCACCGGTGGTGCGGGTCCAGGCGCGGAACGCGGAGGCGCCGCTGAAGGGCGCCGTCCCGTGTGCCCACCCGTCCCGCCCCAGCGGGACGACTGCCCACACGGGCGGGTGGGAGCCGCCCCGGCAGGCGCGGGCCCCGCACGGGGGTGCGGGAGGGGCGCCCCCCAGCGGACGCGGGCCCGCGCGGGTGGGCCCCGCCGGGTGCGGGCCCCACACGGTGGGTGGGCGGGGCACCGCTCCGGCAGGTGCGGCCCGCACGGGCGGGGGTGCCGGCACGCAGGGCGCGGGTCCGCGCGGCGGGCGGGCAGGGGCTTCGGCGCGGCGGGCGCGGGTTTCGCGGGCGGGAGGGGGCCCGCCAAGCGCGGGCCCCGTGGTAGGGGCACTCGGGTGGGTGCACGCCGCGCCGCCGTACGCCACGCCCGCTCCCCCGGTCGGCGCACTCCGATCTGCGCGCTCCGCCCCTCCTCCCTACGGTGGCTGAATGATCGTCACGTCAGCTGTCCGTCACGCCGCCGCCGGTTCCGCGGCGCTGCTGTTCGTGCTGCCCGTTCCCGTGGCCGCCGCCTCTCCCGCCGCCCTCGCCCCCTCCGTCGTCGGGGAGCCCACGCCGCCCGCGCGCCAGTACGTCGACCCGGCGCGTCTCGACCGGCGGGGCACGCAGGTGCAGCGGCTGCCGGGAGCCCCTTCCGTGCCGTCGGTCTCCGCGCTGTCGTGGGTCGTGGCGGACGCCTCCTCGGGCGAGGTCCTCGCCGCGCGGAACGCGCACCGGAAGCTGCCTCCGGCCAGTACCCTCAAGGCGCTGTTCGCGCTCACCGCGCTCCCCCGCCACGCGCCGTCCGAGCGGCACACCGTGGTGGATGCCGAGCTGAACGGGATCGGGTCCGGCAGCAGCCTGGTGGGGGTGAAGGAGGGGTACACGTACAAGGTCTCGGACCTGTGGAACGGCGTCTTCCTCAGCTCGGGGAACGACGCCGTGCACGTGCTGGCGGCGATGAACGGCGGCTGGGAGTCGACGACCCGGCAGATGCAGGAGAAGGCCCGTTCCCTGGGCGCCCGGGACACCCACGTGGTCTCCCCCGACGGGTATGACGCCCCCGGCCAGGTGTCCTCCGCGTACGACCTGGCGGTGTTCGGCCGGGCCGGGCTCCAGGACCCCGACTTCGCCCGGTACTGCTCGACGGCGTACGCGGAGTTCCCGGCCGGCTCCTGGTCGTACGGCATCGCCAACACCAACCGGCTCCTGACCGGCGAGAACGGTGTGGAGCGCTACCCGGGGCTCCTCGGGATCAAGAACGGCTACACGAGCAACGCGGGCAACACCCTGATCTCGGCGGCCCGTCGCGGCGACCGGACGCTCGTCGTCTCGGTGATGAACCCTCAGGAGGGCGGCGGGTTCGCCGTGTACGAGGAGGCCCGGGAACTGCTCGACTGGGGCTTCGAGGCCGCCGGCCGGGTGCGGCCGGTGGGTTCGCTCGCACCGGTACGGGCGAAGGCCGCCGCCGACCCGGGCACGCGGACCGTGTCGGTGGCCCGGGAGCGACGCGGCGCGGAGGCGGCGGCGCCCCGGCCCGGGGCCGAGACGGCGGCCGCGCCGGTGAGGGCGGCCCGGGAGGCGGAGCCCTCGGGCCCGTCGGCCGGCCTTCCGCTGACCCTGGTGGGCTCGGCCTGCGCCGCCGCGCTCACCCTGTGGATGTGGCGGCGCAGGACGGCCCGTCGGGTCTGACGCCCCGCCCGCCTCATGGACCGCCGGTCGTGCGGCGCCACTGGAGACACCGGACCCGGGTCGTGCCGGCGACGGTTCGGTGGGCGCCGCACGGTCCGGCCCACAAGGGCCACCGTTCGACTTCCGGCTCCTCCGGCTCGCGAGAACCGCCGTTCGACTTCCGGCCCCTCCGGCCCACGAGAACCGCCGTTCGGGGCCGGCTCGTGCGTCTTCCGCCGCGCACGGGGCCGGGCGGCGACCCGGTGGGCGGAAGTCCCGGGTCGCCGCCGTCGGCGGGGTCAGACGCCGACGTACTCCGCGAGGTGCTCGCCGGTGAGGGTCGAGCGGGCCGCGACGAGGTCGGCGGGCGTGCCCTCGAAGACGATCTTGCCGCCGTCGTGGCCCGCGCCGGGGCCCAGGTCGATGATCCAGTCGGCGTGCGCCATGACGGCCTGGTGGTGCTCGACGACGATGACCGACTTGCCGGAGTCCACGAGTCGGTCGAGCAGGCCGAGGAGCTGCTCGACGTCGGCGAGGTGGAGGCCGGTGGTCGGCTCGTCGAGGACGTAGACGCCGCCCTTGTCGGCCATGTGCGTGGCCAGCTTGAGGCGCTGCCGCTCGCCGCCGGAGAGCGTGGTGAGCGGCTGGCCGAGGCTCAGGTAGCCGAGCCCGACGTCGACGAGCCGGGCCAGGATCCGCTGGGCGGCCGGCGTCCGCGCCTCTCCTGAGCCGAAGAACTCCTCGGCCTCGGTCACGGACATGGCGAGCACCTCGCTGATGTCCCGGCCGCCGAGGAGGTATTCGAGCACCGAGGGCTGGAACCGCTTGCCCTCGCAGTCCTCGCAGGTGGAGGAGACGCCGGCCATCATCCCCAGGTCGGTGTAGATGACGCCCGCGCCGTTGCAGGTGGGGCAGGCGCCCTCGGAGTTGGCGCTGAACAGCGCCGGCTTCACACCGTTGGCCTTGGCGAAGGCCTTGCGGATCGGGTCGAGCAGCCCGGTGTACGTGGCGGGGTTGCTGCGCCGGGAGCCGCGGATCGCGCCCTGGTCGACGGAGATCACCTCCTCGCCGGCGGGGATCGAGCCGTGCACGAGCGAGCTCTTGCCGGAGCCGGCGACGCCGGTCACGACGGTGAGCACGCCGAGCGGGATGTCGACGTCGACGTCGCGCAGGTTGTGCGTCGACGCGCCCCGGATCTTCAGGGCCCCGGTGGGCCTGCGGACCGATTCCTTGACGGCGGCCCGGTCGTCGAGGTGGCGGCCGGTGACGGTGCCGGAGGCCCGCAGGCCGTCCACGGTGCCCTCGAAGCAGACGGTGCCGCCGGCCGTGCCCGCGCCGGGGCCGAGGTCGACGACGTGGTCGGCGATCGCGATGGCCTCCGGCTTGTGCTCCACGACGAGGACCGTGTTGCCCTTGTCGCGCAGCTGGAGCAGCAGGTCGTTCATCCGCCGGATGTCGTGCGGGTGCAGGCCGATGGTGGGCTCGTCGAAGACGTACGTGACGTCGGTGAGCGAGGAGCCGAGGTGGCGGATCATCTTGACGCGCTGTGCCTCGCCGCCCGACAGGGTGCCCGAGGGACGGTCGAGGGAGAGGTAGCCGAGGCCGATCTCCACGAAGGAGTCCAGGGTCAGCTGGAGCGCGGTGAGCAGCGGCGCCACCGAGGGCTCGTCGAGGTCCCGGACCCAGGCGGCGAGGTCGCTGATCTGCATCGCGCAGGCGTCGGCGATGCTGATCCGCCCGATCTTCGACGCCCTGGCTCCCTCGCTGAGCCGGGTGCCGTCGCAGTCGGGGCAGGTGGTGAAGGTGACGGCCCGCTCGACGAAGGCCCGGATGTGGGGCTGCATGCCCTCCTTGTCCTTGGCCAGGAAGGACTTCTGGATGCGCGGGATCAGGCCCTCGTAGGTCATGTTGATCCCGGCGATCTTCATCCGTACCGGCTCGTGGTGGAGGAAGTCCCGCAGTTCCCTCTCGGTGTACTCGCGGATCGGCTTGTCCGCGTCGACGAAGCCCGATTCGCTGTAGAGCCGGTAGTTCCAGCCGCCCGGGGTGTAGCCGGGGACGGTGAGCGCGCCCTCGGCGAGCGACTTGGAGTCGTCGTAGAGCCGACCGCGGTCGATATCGGAGACCGTGCCCCGGCCCTCGCAGCCCGGACACATGCCGCCGGTCCGCTCGAAGGTCGCCTTCTCGGTCTTCTTGTCGCCGCGCTCGACGGTGATCGCGCCGCTGGCCCGGACCGAGGGGACGTTGAAGGCGTAGGCGCTGGGCGGGCCGATGTGCGGCTCGCCGAGGCGGCTGAAGAGGATCCGCAGCATCGCGTTGACGTCGGTGGCGGTGCCGACGGTGGAGCGGGGGTCCGCGCCGAGGCGCTGCTGGTCGACGATGATCGCGGTCGTCAGGCCTTCGAGGACGTCGACCTCGGGCCGGGCGAGCGTCGGCATGAAGCCCTGGACGAAGGCGCTGTACGTCTCGTTGATCAGCCGCTGCGACTCGGCGGCGATCGTGTCGAACACGAGGGAGCTCTTGCCCGATCCGGAGACGCCGGTGAAGACCGTGAGCCGGCGCTTCGGGATCTCGATGCTCACGTCCTTGAGGTTGTTCTCCCGCGCGCCGTGCACGCGGATCAGGTCGTGCCGGTCGGCGGCGTGGGGTGCGGACGCCTGCCCGTCCGCGCCCGGGGCTTCGTTCATCGTGTTCATGGCAGTCACGCTAGTGGCGGCACGGGGGACGTGCTTCTCGATTCCTGATCTCTGCGGTCGTCACGTAGCGCTCCGCGGCGAGGACGGCCTCGCGGGCGGTGCGCACTCCCATCAGGACGCACAGGGTGTACGCCGTGTCCTCGAAGCGCCGGCGGGCCGACAGGTCGCACGGCCTGTCCTGCACGGTCCGCTCCTGGGCGCGGAAGTGCCGGAGCAGCCGGTCGACGGTGTTCCTGTCGGGCAGCAGCATGGCCGTTCTCCTGTCTCCTGAGTCGCTTCATATTCCCGGGCGTCGGCCGTGTCCGCGACCCATACGGACACGCTGGGTGACGGTGAGGGCCATGGGCGGCTGCCGGAATGCGCTTCCGCCGTCCATGGCGGAGGGTCGGAGACATGAATCCGAGCACGATTTCGCGCGTCGTCGTCACGGGCGCCACCGGCAACGTCGGCACGAGCCTCGTCCGGCTCCTGGCAGGCGAGCCGGGCGTCGGCTCCGTCCTCGGTCTCGCCCGCCGCCGGCCCGGCTTCGACCTTCCCGGGGTGGAGTGGGCCGAGCTGGACCTCTCCCGGGACGGGGACGAGCCCCGGCTCGCGCAGTACGTGGCGGACGCGGACGCGGTGGTGCACCTGGCCTGGCGGTTCGGGCCGACCCATGACCCGGTGGAGACCTGGCGGACCAATGTCCTGGGCTCGGTCCGCGTCTTCGACGCGGTGGCGGCGGCCCGGGTGCCGGTCCTGGTGCACGCCTCCTCGGTGGGCGCGTACTCCCCCGGGCCCGAGGGCGGCTCCCCGGTGTCCGAGGCGTGGCCGACGCACGGCTGGCCGGGCGCCGCGTACACCCGGGAGAAGGCCTATCTGGAGCGGGTCCTCGACACGTTCGAGCGGGACCATCCGCTGACCCGGGTGGTCCGGATGCGTCCGGCCTTCCTCTTCAAGGAGGAGTCGGCGAGCGAGCAGCGGCGGATCTTCGCGGGGCGGTTCTTCCCGGGGCAGCTGATGCGGCCCGAACTGCTGCCGCTGCTCCCGGAGTTCGAGGGGCTCCGGTTCCAGGTCCTGCACACCGAGGACGCGGCGGACGCCTACCGCAGGGCGCTGCTGCGGGACGTCCGGGGTCCGTTCAACCTCGCCGCGGAGCCGGTGATCGACGGGGCGACGCTGGGCGAGATGCTGAACGCCCGGCCGGTGAAGGTGCCCGCCGGGGCGGTACGGGGCGCCCTGTCGGCGGCCTGGCGGCTGCGGCTGGTCCCCGCCTCCCCGGGCCTCTTCGACGCGCTGCGGCACCTGCCGCTGCTCGCCACCGAGCGGGCCCGGCAGGAGCTGGGCTGGGAGCCGGCGGCGAGCTCGCTGGAGGCCCTGGGGGCGTTCCTGCGCGGGGTCCGCGGGGGCACGGGCGACGACACGGCCCCGCTGACGGGACGCCGCATCGGCTGACGACGCCCGCCGGAGCGGGCGCGTCAGCGTCCGGCGGACCAGTCGACGAGGCGTATCGCCGCGCCGGCGGCCTCGCGGCCGCGGCAGTGGGCGCGGTGGCGGCGCAGGAGGGCGTCGATGTCGAGGTGGCGGGCGAACTCGGGGCGGGCGGCCAGGCGCTGGGCGTAGGCCCACAGCGCGGGGTGTGCGGCGACGCGGTCCATGGCGGCGGCGTCGAGGTGCCAGCGGTGCACGGTGTCGAGCTGGACGAGGGTGACCCAGACGTGCACGTCGGCGAGGGTCGGGGCGTCGCCGAGGACGTACGGCCGGTGGGTGAGGCGGCGTTCCAGGGAGCCGAGCGCGGCGAAGAGGACGGTGAGCGGGTCGCGGTGGGCGGACGCGTCGTCGAGGCCGAGCTCGCCGGCGCGCTGGGCGGCCCGGTTGACGCTCCGCGCGCACAGGTCGGCGATCGCGTCGACGGCGTCGCGGTGCGCTTCGGGCAGCAGGTCGGGGCCGTCGCCGCGGAAGCGCAGGGCGAGGTCCCGGAGGATGTCGGGGACGTGGGTGCTGACGATCCGTCCGGTCCAGCCGTCGCTGAGGACGGGGGCCGCGGCCGGGCCGGAGTAGAGGTGGGCGCTCGCCTCGTACAACGGGCGGAGCGCGGCGTACCCGCCGTCGGGCGTGTCGGGGGTGCCGGGGAGCACGGTGAGCGGGAGCGTGGCGTCGAGTCCGAGCAGGCCGTGGGTGAGGGCGATGCTCAGACACCGGGGGTCGGACGGGTCGACGTGGAGGCGGTAGCGGTGCGGGACGGCGTAGTGGCCGCTGTTCGCGTCCCGGCCGATCCGGCCGCGGAAGACGGGCACGGCGACGGAGGCGGGCAGGAGCCGGGACGGTACGACGACGGACATGGTTCTCCCTCGGGGGTGCTCGGTGCCGGCCCGGGCGGCGCGCGGCGGCACGGCGCGACGCGGCGGCGGCCGTGCGGGGCCCAGGGCGGCAGAAGTACGGGAAGAGGAGACGGACGGACCGCGGCGGGCGTCTCAGCGGAGGGGGAGGACGCCTGCGCGGGGGCGGTGACCCGCCGCGCTGCAGACCCGCAGCAGATCGATGTGCCGGCGGGACGTCAGGGGCAGCGGGCGCGGGAGGGACGGGACGGGCGAGGTGTTCCTCCGGCCGGTGCGTCCCATGGTTCCCTACCTGTTCGCTCGGTTTCCCGTCCATGAGTGTCCGGCGGGCCGTGGGCGCCGTCAAGGGCGCGGTACGGGCCGTCTCACGGTGCAGTACGAGTCGCCTCACGGTGCGATACGGGTCGCCGCGCGGGTCCGGTACGAGTCGCCGCGCGAGCGGTCGGGCCGGCTCGCGGGCGCGCGGAACCGGCTGCGCGGATCCGACCGCACCCGTGCGGAATAATGCGCGCATGCGCATTTCAGCCAGGGCCGACTACGCGGTGCGGGCCGCCCTCCAGCTCGCCGCGGCCCAGGACGCGGGACCGCTGAAGGCGGAGGCCATCGCGGTGGACCAGGACATCTCCCACAAGTTCCTGGAGGGCATCCTCGGCGACATGCGCAAGGGCGGCCTGGTGCAGAGCCAGCGCGGCGGCAACGGCGGGTACTGGCTGGCCCGTCCGGCCGAGACGATCTCGGTCGCGGACGTCATCCGCTGCGTGGACGGCCCGCTGGTCTCCGTACGGGGAGAGCGACCGCCGGACCTGTCCTACTCGGGGCCGGCCGAGTCGCTGCTGACGCTGTGGATCGCGCTGCGGGCCAGCGTCCGGGGGGTGTTGGGAGTGTCCCTCGCGGAGCTCGCGGCGGCGGAGCTGCCGGCCGGGATCGTGGCGCTCGCGGACGACCCGGAGGCCTGGACCAACCCCTGACCGGGGCGGGCCGCCCTCCCCTCACCTGCGCCGGCTCGGCGCCGTCTCGCTCATCGATACGACCTTGTCCAGCCCATGGACGCCCCTTGGGGCCGGGCGGCCCCCTCTGTCAGTATCCCTACTATTCCAGTGGGGATACTAGGGATCGGGTGAGGTGACGTGAGTACGCCGAGGAGATCGCCGAGGAGAACAGCGATACGGACCGCCTCCGCATCGCCCGGCCGGCCCGTCGACCGGCCGGGCGACGACGAGATCTGGCCCCGTGTCACCCGCGAGCTCGCCGACGACCTCGCCGTCGACGCCCTCGCCCGGGACCGGGCCGGCAAGGCCCCCTTCGACGAGGTCGCGCGCCTCCAGGAGGCGGGGCTGCCCGGCCTCCTCACCGCGCCGGGACCGACCCGGCGGGGCGCGGACTGGCGGGCCGCCTGCGCGGTCGTGCGGGAGATCTCCGCCGCCGACAGCTCGGTGGGCGAGCTCCTCGCCCACCACTACGCGCTGTCCTGGAGCAGCCGCTTCTTCGGCCCCGCGCCCGACGCCGACGGCACGGACTCCCCCGCGCTCGCCCTCGACGTGTGCACGGCCGAGGAGCGCTGGCTGCTCGCCGGCGGCATCGAACCGCCGCACGTCGAACCCGCCCCCGGCCTCACGCTCACGCCCGCCGACGGCCCCGGCGGCGGCTGGATCCTCGACGGGCGCCGCGCCTTCGCCTCCGGCGTCACGGTCGCCGACCGGCTCGTCGTCGGCGCACGGCCCGGCGGCACCGGCGACCTCCTCGTCGTCCTCGTGGACCCGGCCCAGGAAGGGGTGTTCACGGAGGCCGCCACGGACCGGGTCGGCCAGCGCCTGGCCGGGGCCGGCACCGTCACGTTCAACCGCGTCCCGGTGGAGGCCCGGCACGTCCTCGGGTCCCTCCCGCACGACGAGCACGCCGTCGCGCCCTTCACCACCCTCGCACCGCTCGCCCTGCGGCTGCTCCTCGTCCAGGTCGGGCTCGGCATCGCCGAGGGGGCGCTCGCGGAGGCCCGGGACATCAGCCGCGCCGGACAGGCGGGCCCCGTCCCCGTCGACCGGGCGGGAGGCCCGACGGGCGCGGACGGCACCGTCGGCGCCGGGGACGATCCGTACCTCCTGCTCGCCTACGGGGAGCTGGCGACGGCCGCGCACGCCGCCGCCGCGGTGGCGGAGCGGGCGACGCACGCCCTCGCCGGGGGGCTGCTCGCCGAGTGGTCGCTCGGCCTGGAGGAACGCGCCGACATCGCCGTCCTCGTGGCGGCGGCCGAGACGGTCACCGGCCGGGCGGCCGTCCACATCACCACGCGCATCCTCGAACTCGTCGACGGCACGGCGGGAGCCGACGCCCACGACGGCGGGCCGGGCTTCGACCGCTTCTGGCGCAACGCCCGCGCGCTCACCGCCCCCACCCAGGCGGCCCACCGGCTGCGCGACATCGGGGACCACTACCTCCACGGCACCCACGCCCGACTCACGCTGCTGGCCTGAACGGAAAGGCTCCGGAGGGACGGACGGACCGGCATGTCGGGACGTCCGGCCCTCTCCTCGCACCGCCGATGGGCCCAAGCTGGGGGGAGGAGGGCCGGCCGCCCGGCGGGCCCGTCACCGCACCGACGGAGGCAGCCTGATGAGTCGTGAGATCGTCGCAGGAGTGGACGGCTCCCCCGAGAGCCTCGCCGCGGCCGACTGGGCCGCCCGGGAGGCCCTGCACCGGGGCCTCCCGCTGCGGCTCGCGCACGCGTGGCGCTGGGAACCGCTCGACCTGCCCCTCGTCCAGGACCCCGACGCCCAGCAGCGCGCCGCCCACGCCGTCCTGCGCGAGGCCGAGGCCACGATCGCGGCCCGCCACCCGGAGCTCGCGCTCACGGCCGAACTGCTCCCCGACCCACCGGTCCCCGCGCTGCTCGGCACCGAGGACCGGGCCGAGATGCTCGTCATCGGCTCGCGCGGCCACGGAGCCGTCGCCGGATTCCTGCTCGGCTCGTACGGGCAGCAGATCATCGCCGCCTCCGCCCGCCCGGTCGTCGCCGTCCGGTCCCGCGACGGCGAGCAGGCCGAACCGCCGTCGGGACACGTGCTCGTCGGTCAGCTCGGCAGCCCCGAGGACAGCGCGGCCGTGCTCGGCTTCGCCTTCGGGACCGCCGCCGCGCGCGGGGCGGCCGTGCGGGCCGTGCGCGCGTGGAGCCTGCCGCCGCTGTACGCGTACAGCCCGGCCTCGATGCGGCTCGCGGACGAGGCCGGCGGACTCGTCCCGTACGAGGAGAAGGCGCTGCGCGAGGCGCTCGCCCCCTGGCGCGAGCGGTACCCCGACGTGCCGGTCTCCGAGCACGTCGAACTGGGCAGCGCGGGGCAGGTGCTGCTCTCCGTCTCGGGCGGCGCCCAGCTGCTCGTGGTCGGCCGGCGGGCCCGGCGCGGGGCCGTCGGGCCGCGGATCGGCTCCGTCGCGCACGCGGCGCTCCACCTCGCGCCCTGCCCGGTGGCGGTCGTCCCGCAGGGCTGAGAGGCTCGGACACGGGTTGACGCGCCGTGTTGACGAGGGGTGTCGGGGCCGTGGGGGCCGGAAAGCCTTACCGCCGTCGCCCCGGTGGCCCTCCCGGCACCGGCCGTCCGGCGATCTCGGCGAGAGAACGGAGCTCCATGCGGCACCACGACCGTCCCGGCCACTCCGAAGCCCCTGAGCACCCGGCGCACCCCGGCCGTCCCGACGGTCTCCGGCCCCGCGCCGGGGGCCGGCACCGCAGACCCGGCGGGGCGCGGCGACGCGGGCCGCGCCGCCCGTCGTTCCGTACCGCCGTCGTCCTCGCCGGTTCCGCGGCGGTGGTCCTCACGGTGGTGGCCGGGACGTACGTGGCCACCCCGGCCACCGGCACGCCGGCCGCCGACGCACCCGTCGCGGCTCCGCGCGAGGCGGCGGCCCCGGAGCGGGCCACCGGGAAGGCCGCGCGGTTCGTGCGGGACGTCGTCGCGCTCGTCAACGCCGAGCGCGAGAGGGCCGGTTGCGGCCCGCTGCGCTCGGAGGGGCATCTGCGCGACGCGGCCCAGGGCCACGCCGACGACATGGCCGCCCGCGGCTACTACGAGCACCACAGCCCGGAGGGCCGGGACGCGGGCGACCGGATGAGCGGCGCCGGATACGAGTGGTCGGCCTGGGGCGAGAACATCCACCGCGGGCCGAAGACCCCGGCCCGGGCCATGGAGGACTGGATGGACAGCCCCCGGCACCGGGCGAACATCCTCAACTGCTCCTTCAAGGACATCGGCGTCGGGGTGACCCTCGCGGCCAACGGCCCCTGGTGGGTGCAGGACTTCGGCGCCAGACGCTGAGGGACCCGTTTCGGGGGCGCGACCACTTCGGCGCCGGACGCCGAGGAGCCCGTCTCGGGGGCGCGACCACTTCGGCGCCGGACACCGAGGGGCCCGTCCGCCGTTCAGGAGGCGGGCGTGGCCAGTTGCTGCACCCAGATCCTGCCGCCGGGGCCGGGCACCGACGCCACGCCGGTGTCCCGGTACCGGCAGTCGAGCATGTTCTCCTCGTGCATGGCCCCGTCCCGCCAGTCCTCGACGACGCTCTCCGGGTCGGCCGCGCCACGGGCCAGGTTCTCCGCCCAGGCCGACCACTCGTATCCGGCCGCGGTGATCCGTACGCCCGAGAAGTCGCCCTCGGGGCTGCTGTGCCCGTAGTAGCCGCGCGCGACCATGTCGCGGGCGAAGCCGCGGGCCGCCGCGACCAGCCGGGGGTCGGTCCGCAGCGGGGCGCAACCGGCCGAGGCCCGGAGCCGGTTGACGAGCGCGGTGACCCGCTCCCCCGGGTCGGCGGCCGGTCTCGGACGCGGGGTGCGGCGGGGTGCGGGCGCGGTGGTCGTGGGCGGGGGCGCGGGGGTGGCGACGGTGGCCGACGGGCTCGGGGCGGCCGGGGCCGGGACGGTCGTGGGCGCGGCGACGGGCCGGTCGGGCCGGACGTGCGCCTCCGGCCGCGGCGGTACGAGGAGGGCGGCTGCCCCGAGGACGGCGACGGCCGCGACCCCGGCGGCGAGGGCGCGCCGCGGCGGGGTCCACCGTCCGGCGGCGCCGGTGGCGTCGGGCAGCTCGGTCGTGTGGGCGGTGAGCTCCGTCGCCGGTGCGTCCGTGAGCGTGGCGGCGGCCGTCAGGGGCGGGACGAGGCCGATGCCGACGAGCAGTCCCTCGACGGGGGCGAGGCCGCTGCGGCCCGCCACTCGGGAGGTGCAGGCGGCGCAGGTGCGCAGGTGGCGGGCTATCCGCTTGCGCCAGAGCGGGGAGGGGCGGCCGTCCCAGGCCGTGAGGGTCTCCGTGAGCTCCGGGCACGGCGGCAGCGCGTCCAGGGCGCGGACCACGGCGCGGCCGGTCTCCAGGCGTTCCTTCATCCGCTGGACGCGGACGGCGGCGTGCTGCGGGGTGACGCCGAGGCCCTCGGCGAGCTCGGCGCGGGTGAGCTCGCCGGCGGCTTCCAGCCACCACAGGGCGAGGAGCTCGGCGTCGTCCTCGTCGAGCCAGCGGGTCGCGCGGGCCACGTCGCGGCGCTGCCCGGAGAGGCCGAGGCGCAGGATGGTGAGCTCGGTGAAGTCGCCGGCCGGGTCGGCGAGGTCCGTGGCCCGGTCGAGGCCGGGTTCGGGCGCCCGCCGGCGTTCGTGCCAGCGGCGGCGTATCCCGTTCATGGCGATGGCGACGAGCCAGGACCGGAAGCGGGACGGGTCCCGGAGGCCGGTCAGGCCGTCGAGGGCGCGGACCATCGTCTCCTGGACGATGTCGTCCGTGTCGGCGTGGCCGTCGAGGGCCCGGCCGACGATGTCGTGGACGAGCGGCAGATGGGCGCGGACCAGCGCGTCCCTGGCGTCCGCGTCACCCGCCCTGGCCGCCTCCACGAGGGCGGTGGTGCGTCGCTCGTCGCTGTGCATGGGTGTGCTCCCTCATCCCTGGTACGAGTCCCCCGTCATGGGAGATCCGCGGGTACGGGAGGGATAACACTTCTGCGGGACGGCTGCTATCTCGGGGGTACGGGCAGGTTCGGGACCGTGGCCCCGTTCCCCTCCCGGACGGCTGCCACGACGGCGTCGTGGAGCTCGCGGCTCTCCTCCTCCGTTCCGCACGGGACGGGACTGCCCGACATGGTGAACCAGTCGGATGCGCCGCTGTACTGCACGGCCACGCGTGCCTCGCGGTCGGCGAACGTCGTGTGCACGGTCAGATCGCCCGTGACGACGCCCACCTCCTCGGTCAGCACCCCACCTCGCCCGGTGTAGACACCGGCGGTCGTCCAAGATGCCCAGCTCATGCCCTCCAGGGTCACACCGGGGGGTGAGATGCGCCACCGACGGGACCGCCCCGGCCGGAGGAGTTCCGGCCGGGGCGGTGCGGGTCCCGCGCCGGATCAGGCGAGGGACGCGACGGCCTCGTTGAACGTGGCGGACGGGCGCATCACGGCCGCGGCCTTGGCCGGGTCGGGCTGGTAGTAGCCGCCGATCTCGGCCGGGGAGCCCTGGACGGCGACGAGCTCGTCGACGATCTTCTGCTCGTTCGAGGTGAGGGTCTCGGCGAGCGGGGCGAAGACCTTGGCCAGCTCCGCGTCCTCGGTCTGGGCGGCCAGCTCCTGGGCCCAGTAGAGGGCCAGGTAGAAGTGGCTGCCGCGGTTGTCGATACCACCGAGGCGGCGGGTCGGCGACTTGTCCTCGTTGAGGAAGGTGCCGGTGGCGCGGTCGAGGGTGTCGGCGAGGACCTGGGCGCGGGTGTTGCCCGTGGTGGTCGCGAGGTGCTCGAAGGAGGCGGCCAGGGCGAAGAACTCGCCGAGGCTGTCCCAGCGGAGGTAGTTCTCCTTGACGAGCTGCTGGACGTGCTTCGGGGCGGAGCCGCCGGCGCCGGTCTCGAAGAGGCCGCCGCCCGCCATCAGCGGGACGACCGACAGCATCTTGGCGCTGGTGCCCAGCTCCAGGATCGGGAAGAGGTCGGTCAGGTAGTCGCGCAGGACGTTGCCGGTGACCGAGATGGTGTCCTCGCCGCGGCGGATGCGCTCCAGGGAGAACTTCGTGGCCTCGACCGGGGACAGGATCTTGATGTCCAGGCCCTCGGTGTCGTGCTCCGGCAGGTACTGCTTCACCTTGGCGATGAGCTGCGCGTCGTGGGCGCGGTTCTCGTCCAGCCAGAAGACGGCCGGGGCGCCGGTGGCGCGGGCGCGGGTGACGGCCAGCTTGACCCAGTCCTGGATGGGCAGGTCCTTGGTCTGGCAGGCGCGGAAGATGTCGCCCTCGGCGACCTCCTGCTCCAGGACGACGTTGCCCTCGGAGTCGACGAGGCGGACGGTGCCGGCCTGCGCGATCTCGAAGGTCTTGTCGTGGGAGCCGTACTCCTCGGCCTTCTGCGCCATGAGGCCGACGTTCGGGACGGAGCCCATGGTCGACGGGTCGAAGGCGCCGTGGGCGCGGCAGTCCTCGATGACGGCCTGGTAGACGCCGGAGTAGCTGTGGTCCGGGAGGACCGCGAGGGTGTCGGCCTCCTGGCCGTCCGGGCCCCACATGTGGCCGGAGGTGCGGATCATGGCCGGCATCGAGGCGTCGACGATGACGTCGGACGGCACGTGCAGGTTGGTGATGCCCTTGTCGGAGTCGACCATCGCCAGGGCGGGGCCCTCGGCGAGCTCGGCCTCGAAGGAGGCCTTGATCTCGGCGCCGAGGCCGTGCGGGATGGCGTCCAGGCCGCCCAGGACGGTGCCGAGGCCGTCGTTCGGGGACAGGCCGGCGGCGGTGAGCACCTCGCCGTACTTGGCGAAGGTGTTCGGGAAGAAGGCGCGCACGACGTGGCCGAAGACGATCGGGTCGGAGACCTTCATCATCGTGGCCTTGAGGTGCACGGAGAAGAGCACGCCCTCGGCCTTGGCGCGGGCGACCTGCTCGCTGAGGAAGGTGCGCAGGGCGGCGGCGCGCATGACGGCGGCGTCGACGACCTCGCCGGCGATGACCTTCAGCGGCTCGCGGAGCTCGCTGACGGTGCCGTCGGCGGCGGTGAACTCGAAGCGGAGGGTGTCGTCCTTCTCGATGACGACGGACTTCTCCGTGGAGGCGAAGTCGTTCTCGCTCATCGTGGCGACGTTCGTCTTGGACTCGGGGGTCCAGGCGCCCATGCGGTGCGGGTGGGTCTTGGCGTAGTTCTTGACCGAGCCGGGCGCGCGGCGGTCGGAGTTGCCCTCGCGCAGGACCGGGTTGACGGCCGAGCCCTTGATCTTGTCGTAACGGGCGCGGACGTCCTTGTCCTGGTCCGTCCGCGGGTCGTCCGGGTAGTCCGGGAGGGCGTAGCCCTGCGCCTGGAGCTCGGCGATCGCGGCCTTGAGCTGCGGGATGGACGCCGAGACGTTCGGCAGCTTGATGATGTTGGCGGCGGGCGTCTTGGCCAGGTCGCCGAGCTCGGAGAGGGCGTCGGGGATGCGCTGGCCCTCCTCCAGGAACTCGGGGAAGGCGGCGATGATGCGGCCCGCGAGGGAGATGTCACGCGTCTCGACCGTGACGCCGGCCTGCGAGGCATACGCCTGGATCACGGGCAGGAACGAGTACGTCGCCAGGGCGGGCGCCTCGTCAGTGTGGGTGTAGATGATGGTCGAGTCAGTCACCAGGTGCTCCGCTCCACGTCTGCGTATGCGAGATTGCTCGACATCAAGATATCTCGTGATCGCCGTCCTCGGTAAAGGGCCCCATGAGCTCTCCGTCACCTGGGACGCCCGCGGCCTCGACGAAGGGGCCGTCGAGCCGGTACGGGGCGGCGGCGCCGTCCAGGTCGACGCGGCGGAGCAGGAGGAGCGGGATCAGGCCGGCGGCGGCGACCACGCCCGCGGCGAGGGCCTGGCCGCAGCGGTGCGCGAGCCGGAGTTCCGCCGGGTCGTACGGGGCGGTGGCGGGCAGCGCGAGGGTGTCGCCGAGCAGCCACAGCCCGGCGCCCAGGCCGGCCGCGGCGAGGAGGGCGAGCGGGACGGTGGCGAGGAGGCCGGGCAGGGGGATGCCGCGACGCGGGGCGGGGCTGACCTTGCCCTTGCGGGCGATGACGGCGAGGAGGCCGGAGACCACGGCGAGGACGACGAGGGCGGCGGCGATGACGTCGCCGGGCCGGTGCTGCCCCGACGCGATGGTGTACGTGCCGACGGCGGCGGCCCAGAGCGTGGCGAGGCCGACGGCGAGGGCGCGCTGCCGGTGGGGGACGACGAGGACCAGACCGAGGGCGACGCCGAGGGCGAGCGTGGTCTGGACGCTGGGGAATCCGCTGGGGACGAGGGCGCCGGCGGTGTCGACGAGCCGGGGCCGGGGCGCGTACCGCTGGAGGAGTCCGGTGACGGCGAGTGCGGTGACGACCGCACCGGCGGCGGCGCCGGTGAGGGCGTACCGCTTGCGTATGAGTCCGACGGCGAGGAGGAGGACGCAGCCGAGGACGAGGGAGACGGTGGTGAGCCCGGCGAGGGAGGGGTGGTCGCGGATCACCGTGACGGCCGCGGAGTCGGCGCGCCGGCCGGTCACGGCGGCGTCGCCCCAGCGGCGGCCGGTGGTGGTGAGCACGAGTCCCGCGTAGACGACCGTGAGGACGAGGACGGCCCCGAGGCAGGCGCGCCGGGTCCGGGTGCGGGCCCGGGCCCTGAACGAGCCGGCGGCCTCACCGGCCACGGCGGCGTACCACCAGGTGTCACCGGTCTTCAGCGGCCTCGGGGAGCCGCCGGCGCGGGGCCTGTCGTAGGAAGCCATGCCCCGATTCGAACCCACGCGCGCCCGTGCCGCCCGCTGGACGCACCCGAACGACACGCCGGGGCGAACCGGTCGGCCGGCCTCCGGGAGCGGCTCAGCGCTTCGAGGCCGGCCGCTGGGACACGGTCAGGAGGGCCAGTCCCGCGAAGAGGCAGCCCAGGCCGATCAGCCGGACCGTGGAGTCCGCTCCGCGGTCGTGGAGGAGCGCCGTGGACGCCTGGAGCGCGAGGGCGCTCCCCATCGCCACCTCGGCCCAGCCGAAGAGCCGGATCCGGTGGACGTGGCCCCGCTGCCAGGGCGCCACCCAGCCGCTGCGGAGCGCGGCCGCCCCGCCGAGGAGCAGCAGCAGCGCGAACAGGGCGCTCGGAAGCGCGAGGTACCAGGACACGGTCCACCCCCTGAGCCGCCGGCGCCGCGCCGGAAATCGACGCGATCATGCCACAGCGAGACGGCCCCGGTCGCGGTCGTGGCGGCGGGTGCCGTAGAGGGTGAACGCCGTGTTCACCAGGGCGACGTGACTGAGCGCCTGGGGCATGTTGCCGAGCTGGCGGCCGGCCACGGGGTCCCATTCCTCGGCGAGGAGCCCGACGTCGTTGCGGACGTCGAGGAGCCGCTCGAAGACGGCCCGCGCCTCGTCGGCGCGGCCCGTCACGGCGAGCGCGTCGGCGTACCAGAACGTGCAGGCGACGAAGGCCCCCTCGGTGCCGCCGAGGTCGTCGAGGTCGTGCGTGCCGCCGTCCCGGACGTCGCCGTACCGGCGCAGGAAGCCGTGGTCGTCGAGCCGCTCCATCGCCCGGACGGTGTCGAGGACGCGGGGGTCGCCGGCGGGCAGGAAGCCGAGCCGGGGGATCAGCAGGGCGGTGGCGTCGACCTGCCGGCTTCCGTAGCACTGGATGAAGGAGCGCTGTTCCTCGCTCCAGCCGCGGGCGCAGATCTCCGCGTGCAGTTCGGCGCGGAGCGCCTGCCAGTGCCCGAGGGAGCCGCGCAGTCCGGCGACGCGGGCGAGGCGGACGGCCCGGTCGGCGGCGACCCAGGCCATGACCTTGGAGTGGACGAAGTGGCGGCGCGGGCCCCGGACTTCCCAGATGCCCTCGTCGGGTTCCCGCCAGCGCTTGCCGAGGTACTCCAGGAGCGAGGCGACCAGGGCCCAGGCCGCGGGGTCGAGGACGACGCCCGCGCGGACGGCCGAGTAGACGGTGCTGAGCACCTCGCCGTAGATGTCGAGCTGGAACTGGCCGACGGCCGCGTTGCCGAATCTGACCGGCTGTGAGTTCTCGTACCCCGGCAGCCAGTCGGCGTGCGTCTCGGGGAGCCGTCGCTGGCCCTCGACCCCGTACAGCGGCTGGAGGTCGGCGGGATCGCCCGCGACGGCGCGCAGCAGCCAGTCGGTCCAGGCCAGCGCCTCCCTGCGGTAGCCGCTGCGGAGCAGGCAGGAGAGGGTGAAGGTGGAGTCCCGCAGCCAGCAGAAGCGGTAGTCCCAGTTGCGGCCGCCGCCGATGGACTCCGGGAGGGAGGCGGTGGCGGCGGCGACGATGCCGCCGGTGGGCGCGTAGGTGAGGGCCTTGAGGGTGAGCAGGGAGCGGAGCACGGCCTCGCGCGCGGGGCCTTCGTAGCGGAGGGTGGCGGCCCAGTCGTTCCAGAAGTCGAGGGTGCGGGTGAGCGCGTCGGCGACGTCGGCGGGCGAGGCGGGCGGCGGCGCGGGGGCGTGCGAGGGGCTCCAGCCGAGGACGAAGGCGACCCGCAGGCCGGCCGTGACGGTGAATTCGCAGCTCGTGCGCTCGGGGGTGACGTCGAGTTCGACTCCGGGCCCGCAGGAGAGGCGGGCGGAGTCGGGGCCGGCGACGGAGACGACGGTGCGCCGGTCCGTCGCGCGGGTCCAGGGGACGATGCTGCCGTGGTGGAAACGGAGCCTCAACTCCCCGCGCACGGCCACCCGTCCCGCGATTCCCTCGACGACGCGGATGATCCTCGGGCCGCCGTCGGCCGGGAGGCCCAGCGAGCGCGGCGGCATGAAGTCGGTGACCCTGACCGTGCCGGAGAGGGTCTCCCAGAAGGTGTCGAGGACCAGGGTGTCGCCCCGGTAACTCCTGCGCGTGCAGCGGCTGTTGCCGACCGGGGCGAGGATCCAGCTGCCGTGGTCCGGATCACCGAGGAGGCCGGCGAGACAGGCGGGCGAGTCGAAGCGGGGCGCGCACCACCAGTCGACGGACCCGTCGGTCCCGATGAGCGCGGCGGTCTCCAGGTCACCGACGAGGGCGTAGTCCTCAATTCGCCCTGCCATGACGGGATTGTATTCCTCTCGGAGAACACGTGCAGAAATGACCGCATGACAGGACGGTGATTACCGCCTGACCGGGCCGTTCATTCCTTCGCGGCGCGCCGCATATTCTTCCGTTTTCCTTGACGGCGTCGCCCCGGCCGCAGGATTCTGAGAAACGCGGTCCGGTCACCGGAAGGCCGAACCGACGAGCCAGGGCATACCGATGAGTAGCGGTTCCCGATGAGCAGCGATTCGCATCCCCTGCGCCGGTCGACCGACCGGACGCCCCGTTCCGGCACCCGGACGGTGAGCCTCGTCCTCACGGTCCGCCCCGGCGGCGGGAGCCCGGGGGCGGCGCTCGACCGGCTCCTCGACCAGGTGCCGTCGAGCGTGCGGGAGGTCGTCCTGGTCGGCGGGACCGCAGGCGACGGCGTCGCGCGCGAGGGGCTCCGCGTGCTCCGGCTCGGCGCCTGGGACTTCACCCGGGGCGACATCCCGCACGCGGCCCTGCTCGCGGCGACCGGCGACCTGGTCGTCCTGATGAACGCCGACGGCACCATGTCCCCGCACGAGATCCCGCATTACCTGCACTATCTGGAAAGCGGTTACGACTTCGTGAAGGGCTCGCGTTTCATCGCGGGCGGCGACTACGCCGACTATCCGCTGTCGCGGCGCCTCGGGCACCGCGCGCTGCTGCGGATCGCCCGCCGGCTGTACGGCCAGCACCTCACGGATCTCTGGTACGGATTCTGTGCGTTCCGGCGCCCTTTCGTCGATCTCCTGGACCTGCGCGAGGACGGCGTGGAGCTCGGGGCCGAACTCGTCACGCACGCGCTGCACTACGGGCTGCGCGTCGCCGAGGTGCCGAGCCTCGAACTGCCGCGCCGTCACGGTCCGTCGCACCCCCGCACGATCCGCGACGGCGCCCGGATCCTCGGCGCCCTCCTCGCCGAGCGGCCGCACACCGCCCTCCCGCGCCTGGCGCTCGGGCCTTTCCGCGGCTCCCACGGCGCCGCCGACGGCTCCGGTTGACGAACCATATCGAACAGTGCTATCGCTGAAGAAAGCAACATTTCAGGACAGACCAGGCCCTGAGCGCACACCCTCGGCAGGGTCGGTTGACGGAAGGGGCTCGCCGTGACCTCCAGCCCCCTCAGCCGAACGCCGGTGGCACCCGTTCCGCACCCGCTGCGACGTGTGACCGACTGGCCCCTCGCCGATGCCCGGCACCGCCCGCCCTGCCGCTCCCCGCACGCCGCCACCGCGCACCCGGCCCGCCGGGCCTCCGACCGGATCGGCCCCGTCGTCCCTCCGCCCCGGAGCCGGGTGTGCCGGCCACGGGGCGCCGGGCGTCGGCGGCGCGCCCGTACGGCCCACACCCGCGCCGCACGCCGCGGCAGCGGCTCAGGCCCATCGGCCTGCCCGCCCGGACCGGCCGAGACCCCCCGGCGCCCCGCCTCCCCGGCCCCTCCTCGGCATGCCCGCGGACTCATCCGCGCATCGCTCCCCCCGCGCGACCACGGTCCTGCCCACGCTCCGGCCCCCCTGCGTGACCTCGGCCTCGCCCACGTCCCGCACTCCCGGCCTGCCCGCGGCCCTGCCCGTGCCCTGATCCCCCCGCGCGACCGCGGCCCCGCCCACGCCCCGCTCCCCCCGCGCCTCGTGCCCGAGCCCCTCGTGCCCGAGCCCCACGTGCCCGAGCCCCGCGTGCCCGAACCCCGCGTGCCCGAGCCCCGACGGGCCCGGCGCGTCGTCCGTGACGCGTCCCCGTGCGCTTCCCGGCTTCTCCCCCGGCTTCCCTCGGCCACGGCCGAGGGGCGGCGGAGGCGGGCGTCATGACCGCCTCCCGACGACCCCTGCTCGTCGCGGTGTCGGGGCCCGACACCGCGGGCACCGCCTCGCTGGTGCGCCGGCTCGCGGCGCTGCTGCGCGAGCGCGGGGTCACCGTCGTCGTCCTCCCCTGCCACGGCTGCCTCCTGTGCCGCCGGCTCCCGGCCCCGCCTCATGTGAGGAAGACGGCGGAGCCGGGCCGGAGCGCGTGGGCACGGCGCGCCACGGATCCCGAGCGCCGGGGACCCTGGCCCCGCCGTGTCCACGCCTCCCTCGACGCCGCCGAGCTCGCGGCGCGGATCGCCGTGGCGCGACTGCTGGCACGGTCGCGGGCGCGCGGCGGGCGGGCCGTGGTCCTGACGGACCGCGGGCCGCTGGACGAACTGGTGAGGTTCGGCCTCCCCGCCGTCGCCGGCGGCGCGGCCGGCTTCCGCCGGGTCGCCCGCGGCTACGGTCTCACCCTCCTCGTGGAGTCCGGTCCCGAGACGCCGGGGAGCCTCGGCCCGGAGGGCGCCGCGGGCTCGCCGGCCGCCTGGTGGGACCGCTGCCGCGGCTGGTCGCGGCGGCTGCCGGGAATCGTGTGGCTCGACGGCGACGAGGCCCCGTCCCTGGTGGCCGAAACGGCCCTGGAGCGGATCCTCGACGTGATGCGGGAACGGGAACGGGCCGTGGCCGTACCGAAGCGCGGCACGACCGGAGAACGGCGGCACGTGGTGGTGTCGGTCTACGACGGCGCGGACGCCCCCGCCTGCTGGAGCGGCGCGGCGCTGGTGGCCGGCAAGGTGGCCCGGCGGCTCGCCGAGGACTTCCGGGTGACCGTCGTGACGGCGGGCCGGCACGGTGGCGCCGAGGACCGGGACGGCATCCGTTACGTCCGGCTCCCGGTGGGCCGGGCGGGCCCGCGCGCCGGGCGGCTGCTGTTCCTCGCGCTGCTGCCGCTCGCGGCCCGCCGGATCCGCCACGACCTGTGGCTGGAGAGCTTCACCCCCCCGTTCTCGACGAGCTTCCTGCCCCTGACGACCGGCGCCCCCGTGATCGGCATCGACCAGGGCCGCCGCACGGAGACCCCGTGGCGGCGGTACCGCCTCCCGTCCCTCCTGGTCGAGCGCCTCGGCCTGCGCTGCTACCGGCACCTCGTGGCACCGAACAACGCGGACGGATCGGCGCTCCGCCGGCTCAGCCCCAGGGCCGACGTGCAGGTCATCCCCAGCGGGGTCGACCGGCACCGCATCGACGAGGCCCTGCTGGGGTCCGGACAGTTCATCCTCTTCCTGGGCCGGATCGACACCTGGGTCAAGGGCCTCGACCTGCTGCTCCTCGCCTACGACCGGGCCCGGCCCCCGC
The DNA here is from genome assembly GCF_044544765.1 of Streptomyces sp. NPDC053513. Classification (NCBI taxonomy): domain Bacteria; kingdom Bacillati; phylum Actinomycetota; class Actinomycetes; order Kitasatosporales; family Streptomycetaceae; genus Streptomyces; species Streptomyces sp. NPDC053513. The sequence goes on along the minus strand of NZ_JBITXP010000003.1, from coordinate 399,515 downwards.
TCGACCTGCTGCTCGCGGGCAGCGGCACCCCCGCCGAGGAACGCCGCCTCGCCTCGCTCGTCGCCGCGCACTCCCCCGGCCCGCGGCCCCGGATCCACTGGGTGGGGTGCGCGGGAGAGGAACGCAAGCGCCAACTGCTCCGCGACAGCGCCTTCCTGGTGCTGCCGTCACGCCACGAGACCTTCGGCCTGGTGGCCCTGGAGGGCATGTCGTACGGCAAACCCGTGCTGCACTTCGACCTGCCCGCGCTGCGCTGGATGCGGGACAACGGCGACGTGGCCGTGCCGCCGTTCGACGTGGCGGCGTTCGGCGCGCGGATGACCGAGCTGGCCACGGACGCCGCGCTGCGCCGCCGCCTCGGCCACCGCGCCGGGATCGCGGCGCAGCACTACGCGTGGGACGAGACGACGGGCCGCTATCTGGCGCTGGCCCACCGGCTTCTGGACTCACCCGCCGCCGCGCGGCGGCCGAGGAAGAGGGGTGCGTCATGGCAGACGACCCGCTGACCGCCTTCGTCCGGACCGTCCTCGGCTCCGGCGTCCCGATGATCGTGCTCTCGCCGCACCTGGACGACGCCGTGCTGTCCTGCGGCGCCCTGCTCGGCTGGGCGGGGCGGCGGGCCCCGGTGACGGTCGCCACGCTGTTCACGGAGGCCGCGCCCCCGCCGTACACCCTCTCCGCCCGCCAGTACCTGAGGCAGACCCGGACCGGTGACGCGGAGGAGCTGTTCGCCGACCGGCGCGAGGAGGACCGGCGGGTCCTGGAGCTGCTCGACGTGGACTGGCGCCACGTCGGCCTGGTCGACGGGCTGTTCCGGCGGCTGCCGCGGTCCCGCCCGGGCGTCGGACGGCTGGACCGGCTGCTGCCCGAGCTGGCGCACGTGTACCCGACGTACCGGCTGCACCTGTCCCGGGGCCGCGTCTCCGAGCACGACGCCGAGACCCTGCGCGTGGCCGGGGAGACCATCGACGCGCTGCTGCCCGCCCGCTCCGGCGGCCTGGTGCTCGCGCCGCTCGGCGTGGGCGGGCACGCCGACCACGTCCTGGCCCGCACCGCCGCCGAGCGCAGCGGCCGCCGGGTCGTGTACTACAGCGACTTCCCCTACAACCAGACGGCCGCCGCCGACGCGGAGTTCACCGGCCGGCACCGTCTGACGGCCCGCGCCTGGGAGCGGGACCTCGACCGGAAGGCCGAGCTGATCCGGGGCTACCGGACGCAGGCCGACGCCCTGTTCCCCGAGGGCCGCATTCCGCGCGCCCCCGAGGTGTACCTGCTGCCGACAGCCGGGGACACGGCCGTCTCCCGGGGCCCCGCCCGGCTGCGCGGCACGAGGGCCCGGACCGCCGGCGGTGTGCCGTGACCGGGCCGCCCGCCCGGGCCTCCGCGCCGGCCGCCGCGGAGGTGCCCGATGCGCCGCGGTGAGCGGCCCCGGGTCCTGCTCCTGACCGGCGGCCCGCTGAACGGGGCGGAGGGCGGTGCCCTGCGGCTGGCCTCGGACGTCCTCGGGTCGCTGCCGGACGTGGACTTCGTGTGGTTCTCCCAGGGGCCGGGAGGGCATCGGCCCGCTCCGGAGCACGGGCGGCCGGTCCGCGTCCTCCCCTCGGGCGACGTGCCGCACGCCCCCGCACGGATGCAGTCCGCGCTCGCCGGGACCCTGTTCGCCCGCCGGGTCGACCTCGTGCACGCCTTCCTGACCATCGGCCGCACCTTCCCGGCCCTCTCCCGGCTGCGCCCGCTGCTGTTCGGCGGGCGGCCGGTCGTGCACACCGTGCCCGGTGTGACGGACAACCGCTTCCTCGGCACCTCCCGGCCCCTGGGGACGACGGTCGCCCTGTCCGAGTCGATGGCCCGTCTGCTGCGGGCCGCCGACTTCGGCGACGTCCGGGTCGTCCCGCCGATGATCGCCCTCGACGAGTGGCCGTACCTGCCGCGGCCGGAGGGGTTCCCGGCGGTCCTCTTCTCCGGGCGCCACGAGCCGCACGGCGGGGCGGAGACGGCCATCGAGGCGGCGGCGGAGGCCCATCGGGAAGGGGCCAGGTTCCGGCTGGTGCTCGCGGTGCGGGGACGGCCGGGGCAGGACAGCACGGCCCTCGACGAGGCTCTGCGGGAGCGGGCCGGGGCGGCCGGACTGCCCGACGTCGAGGTGCTGGGGTACGTCGACGACATGCACGCCCTGCTGGCCTCCGTCCAGGTGCTGCTGTATCCGCCGGTCGCGCTCGGCGGTGCTCCGGACATCCCGTTCACCGTGCTCCAGGCGCTGGCCACGGGCCGTCCCTCGATCCTCAGCGACCTCCCCCAGTTCGCCGACTTCGGCCACGCCGTGCTGCGGGCCCCGGCGGGCGACGGGCGCCGCACCGGGCAGCAGCTGGCGTGGCTGCTCGACCAGCCGCGCTCGTGGGACATGCTCGCGGAGCGGGGACGGGCCCTCGTCGAGGACCGCTTCGGTCCCGAGCGCTTCGCCTCCCGGTACGGGGCGCTCTACCGGGAGCTGCTGTCCTGACGGGGGCGTGGCGGACGGGGACGGGGACGGGTCCGCGCCGGGGCGGCGGGAGGCCGTCAGGCGGCGGGCCGTTCGGCGGTGAGCAGCAGGACGCCGGTGTCTCCGTACTCGGGCAGGGTGCGGTCCTTCGCGAGCCCGACGATCCGCAGCCCGGTGGTACGGGGGGTGAACACGGCTCGCAGGGCGGCTTCGTCGACCGGGCAGGCCGGCCAGACCGGGCCGGTCCCGATGCGGTAGCTCGGCATGCGTTCCATGAAGGCGGCGAGGAGCGTGCCGCCGGGGCGCACGGCGTGGACGAAGGCGTCGCAGAGGGCGGTGAACTCGCCGAAGTCCTCGGTGACGCTCTCGGCGACGAAGTTCATCGAGGCGAGGTCGTAGGTGCCGGGGACCAAGTCGTCGGCGGTGCCCCGGACGACCCGGACCCGGCGGAGCGCCTCCGCGGAGTCGGCCGGGAGGCCGGGGGCGAGGGAGCGGCACAGGGCGTAGAAGGGCCGCCAGCTGTCGTCGACGCCGTGGGCGAGCTGTCCGCACAGGTAGCGGACGCTGGCGGCGCTCGGTTCGAGGGCGTCGACGCCGCGGCTCGCGGCGGCCGCCAGCATCAGTGGGTACAGGTTGGGGCCGGCGCCGAGTTCCACGGTGCGGGACAGGGCTCCCGGGGCGAAGCGCCGGTAGACGGCGGCGTGGTGGTGGATGACGCCGACGTCGCAGGGGTGGAGCCTGCGGTAGTTCTCGGCGAGGTAGTCGGCGACGGGCCAGTCGTTCCAGTCGGCGTCCCGGTTGTGGCGTACCCGGCCCGTCTCCGGGGGGCCCGGCGGGATCCGGCCCATCACTCCTCCGCGGACCGGCCGGCCGCGACGGGGCGGACGGCCGCGTCGGACTGCAGGGCGAACCGCGCGGCGAGCTCCGTGAGGGCCGCGCACAGCTGGTCGATCTCCTCGTCGGTGTTGGCGGCCGTGACCTGGATGCGGAAGCCGACCCGGTCGCGCGGGACGAGCGGGTACGAGGCGAGCGTCACGTAGATGCCGCGCTCCCAGAGGAACGTGGCGACGGCGTCGAGGTCTCCGGCGTCGCCGAGGGGGATCTCGATGATCGGCAGTCCGTCGGTGTTGGGGGTGGCGATGCCCAGGCCCCGCACGTGGGCGAGGACGCGGGTCGTCCTGCGGTAGAGGCGGGCCCTGATCTCGTCCCCGCGCTCGTCGTTGAGGTCGAGTCCGGCGAGGGCGGTGGCGAGCGAGGCGGTCGGCGAGGGTCCCGAGTACAGGTACGGGGCCGCCGCCACCTTGAGGTGGTCCTTGAGCCACTTCGGTACGGCGAGGAAGGCGAGCAGCGAGGAGAAGGCCTTGGAGAAGCCGCCGACCAGGACCAGGTTGTCGTACGTCTCGCCGAGGTGGCGGACGATGCTGTTGCCGCGCGAGCCGTACGGGCTGCTCTCGTCGGCGCGGCGCTCCCCTATGACGCCGAAGCCGTGGGCGTCGTCGACGTACAGCAGGGCGCCGTTCTCCCGGCAGATCCGGGCGAGGGCGGGCAGGTCGGGGTAGTTGCCGGTCATGCTGTTGACGCCGTCCATGCAGACGAGCCGACCGGCGTCGGCGGGCGCGCCGCGCAGCAGGCCCGCCAGCTCCTCCGGCCGGTCGGCGCGGAAGCGGTGGATCTCGGCGCCCTGCCCCCGCGCGCCGACGCAGCCGTCGTACACGGTGCGGTGGGCCTGTGCCTCCACGAAGACCTGACCGGTGCCGGCGAGGAGCGGGATGACGGACTGGTGGATGAGGGTGATGGTGGGCAGCAGCAGGGTGTCGGGGGCGCCGAGGAGTTCGGTGAGCCGCTCCTCGATGCGGGGGTAGAGCCGGGGGCTGCCGATGAGCCGGGACCAGCTGGGGTGGGTGCCCCACTTCCGGACCTCGGGCTCGATGGCCTCGATGACGGAGGGTTCGAGGTCGAAGCCGAGGTAGTTGCAGGAGGCGAAGTCGACGAGCCAGTCGTCGCCGACCCGGATGCGACGGCCGTCCACCTCGTCGATGACGGCGTCGCACATGAGGCTGGTCCGCTGGAGGTGTTCCAGGTCCCGCCAGCGGGACTCGCGCGGCGTCCGGGAGGTGCTGCGGACGGCCGGGGCGGGGCCCGCGAGCCGGACGGTCTGACGGGCGGCGGGCCGAGCCCCGGGCCGGGCGCCCGCGGGCGGGGCGCGGTGCAGATAGGACTCGGCCTGGTGGGCGGTCATGGGGCGGGCGAAGAGGTAGCCCTGCCCGTAGCGGCAGCCCATCTCGGCGAGCAGCGCCCGCTGTTCCTCGTGCTCGATGCCCTCGGCGACGACCTGGAGGCCGAGGACGTCGGCGATGCGCACGATGCCCTCCATGAGCGCCACCTGCTGCGGGTCGGTGGTGATGTCGTCGATGAACGACTTGTCGACCTTGAGGACGTCGATGGGGAACTCGCGGAGGTAGCTGAGCGAGGAGAAGCCGGTGCCGAAGTCGTCGATGGCGATGCCGACTCCCAGCTCCTTCAGGGCGGACATGGTGGTCCCGATCTGGGCGTCCCCGCGCATGAGGACGGTCTCGGTGAGCTCCAGGACGAGCGAGCCGGGCGCGAGTCCGGAGGAGTGGAGGGCACGCCGTACCTCTTCGAGGAACCCGGGGTCGCGGAACTGCCGGGCGGAGACGTTCACGTTCGCCCGCAGCGGGGCGCGGCCGGGGTCGGCGCGCTGCCAGCGGGCGATGTCGAGTGCCGCGTGCTCCAGGACCCAGGCGCCCAGCGGCATGATGTGGCCGCTCTCCTCGGCCAGGGTGATGAACTGGTCGGGCGGCACCATGCCGCGGCGGGCGTGCGGCCAGCGGATGAGCGCTTCGAGGCCGGCCGGGGCACCGTCGTCCACCTCGACGATCGGCTGGTAGCGCAGGGCGAAGGCGTGGTCGGCGATGGCCCGGTCCATGCCCGCCTGGAGCTCGTGGCGGGCGACGAGCCGGGAGTGCAGTTCGGGGTGGAAGAGCCGCCACCGCTTCTTGCCGGCGGCCTTGGCCGCGTACAGGGCGAGGTCGGCGTGGCCGAGGAGCTCCTCGGCGTGGGCGCTGTCGAGCACGGTCGCGATGCCGACGCTGGTCGACACGGACACGGCGCCGTCGGTCAGGGGGAACGGCTGGCCGAGGGTGTGCACGATCTCGGCCGCGAGGGCCTCGGCGTCGCGGGGCTCGCGCGCCCCCTCGATGAGGACGGCGAACTCGTCGCCGCCGAGCCGGGCCGCGGTGTCGGTGAGCCGCAGGACCGAGGTGAGGCGGCGGGCGACGGCGACGAGCAGTTCGTCGCCGACGGAGTGCCCCATGGTGTCGTTGACGACCTTGAAGTCGTCGATGTCGACGAAGAGCATGCAGGTCAGGGTGGACTCGCGGCGGCCGCGGAGCAGGGCCCGCTCGATGCGTTCGAGGAGCAGGACCCGGTTGGGGAGGCCGGTGAGCGAGTCGTGGAACGCCCGGTGGGTCAGTTCCCGCTCCAGTTTCCGCTGCTCGGTGACGTCGCGGAGGGTGAGGACGAGGCCGTGGACGGTGCGCTCGTCGCGCAGGTTGCTGCACCGGACCTCGGCCTCCAGCTCCCCGGAGCCGCCGTGCACCAGCTTCCAGTCGTCCCGGGCGTCGACGGCGCCGTGGGCGCGCGCGTCGGCGACGAGGCGCAGGGCGCTCGCCGTGTCGGCGGGGGCGAGGAGTTCGGTGAGCGGCGTGCCGGGCAGCAGGGAGCGGCCGAACATGGACTCGGCCGAGGGGCTGGCGTACCGGATGGTGTCGTCGTCGTCCAGGATCAGGATGACGTCCGAGGTGTTGTGCACGAGGGTGCGGAAGTAGGCCTCGCTGGTGCGGCGGTTGACCTCCTCGCTGAGCCCGAAGCGTTCGAGGGCCAGGGCCGTCTGGGAGGCGAGGGACTGGGCGGGGGCGGAGATCTCCGCGAGCTTCTTCTCGGGCCCCGCGAAGAGCAGCACGCCGAGCAGCGGCTCGCCGCCGGAGGGGGCCTGGAGTTCCAGGGGGCAGAGCAGGACGTGGGTCTCGGGCGTGATCTCGGCGGCGACGGACGGGTCGAGCCGGGTCAGCGGGAGCAGCCGGGCGCCTTCGGCGACCAGCTCGTGCCAGGGGGTGCCGCGGGGCCGGATCAGTTCGTCGGTGCGGCAGCTCCAGGGGTGTTCGGCGGTGGCCACGGCGGTGAGGCCGCCGCGGCGGTCCCGGACGAGGAGGAGGACCTGGTGGGAGGTGCCGGCGCCGAAGAGGGTCGCGGAGGCCGTCTCGACCGCCCCGGCGACCTCGCGGGGGCTGAGGGCGGCGACGAGGGAGGCCGCGGCGAGCCGGAGGCCGCGCTCGTGGGCCTCGGCCTTGCCGTGGTCGCTCATCATGCCCCAGAGCCGGGCGAGGACCAGCAGGAACATCAGGGCCGAGAAGATCGCGATGACGGCGATGTCCTTGCTCTGCGCGTGGCGCAGCGACTGGAGGAGCAGCAGGCCGGGGGCGACGAGGGAGGCCCCGGCGAGCAGCGCGAGCCGCCGCTCGGCGACGTGCGGGGCCGGTTCGGGGGCGCGCTCGGTGAGACCGGTCATGGAGGGGTGGAGGGCGGCGAGGCCCCAGGCCGTGAAGAAGACGACCCAGCCGAGGTCCCAGGGGGTGCCGACCTGCCAGGTGCCGTCGAGCTGTTTGATGCCGTAGATGACGTCGGAGGCGAGGATGCCGCAGGTGCCGAGGGTGAGGAGCTGCACGGCCCGGGAGCGCAGCCCGCCGGGGACGAGGAGCCGGGCGAGCATCGCGAGCATCAGCACGTCGCCGAGGGGATACGCGATGGAGATGGCCTTCTCGATCCAGGTCATGCCCTCGCTCCTGGCGAGCGGGGTGATGAGGTTGACCCAGCAGAGCAGCGCGAGCCCCGAGGTGAGGATCAGGGCGTCGAGGAGGACGCCGAGGTCGCGGCCGACGGCCCGGTAGCGGATGAATCCGTACAGGCCGATCGCGAACAGCGGGTAGGTGACCAGGTAGAGGGCGTCCGCGACGGACGGGAAGGGTCTGGTCTGGCCGAAGAAGGCCTCCAGGGCGTTGTAGGCGGTGTCGCCGCTCACGAAGGTGAGGTTGGCGGCGGCGAGCACCAGCCAGGGCCAGCGCCGGGACGGTCGGTTCCGGCGGACGCCGACGAGGATGGCGACGACGCCGCTGAGCCCGATGAGCGCCCACAGGATGGTGTGCCGGGCGGGGACCTCCAGGTACGCGATGGTCAGCACGGTGACGACCAGGAGGTACACCAGGATCAGGTTGCGCAGCGCGCCGGGCGCCTCGGGCGACCGGTTCGGCCTGCGCAGCGACATCGTCCACCGCCCCCTTGCCGGGTCGGACGCCGTCGGGAGCGCCCTGTTCGCGGATACGGGCCCCGTAGATGTCCATTCTCCGAGGCCCCCGGGGCGGCTGCATCTCGGCACCGGGGGGGGCGCGGGCGGGCCGGGGGCGACCGGCGGCGTCGGCTTGTCGGCGGCGGCTTGTCTGCGTAGACCCGTTGACGTCGGCCCGTTGACGTCGGCCCGTCGGCATCGGCCGGGCGGCGTCGGCCCGTCGGCGTCAGGAGGAGGCGCGGACGACGAGTTCGGTCGGCAGCACCCTGCGCGGCTGGTCGTCCGGGGCGCCGGGCGAGGCGATCTCCTCCAGGAGCAGGCGCGCCATGGCGCGGCCCATCTCCTCGATGGGCTGCCGCACGCTCGTCAGCGGCGGGTCCATGAGCCGGGCGACCGCCGAGTCGTCGACGCCGACGAGGGCCACGTCCTCCGGCACCCGGCGGCCCGCCTCCCGCAGGACGCTCCGCGCGCCGGCCGCCATCACGTCGGAGGCGGCGAAGACGGCGTCCAGGTCGGGCCGGCGGTCCAGGAGCTCCCGCATGGCCCGCCGGCCGCCCTCCTCGGTGAAGTCGCCGTGGGCGACGAGCGTCTCGTCGGGTGCGAGTCCGGCCTCCGTGAGGCCCTCGCGGTAGCCGTCGAGGCGGCAGCGGGCCACGTACATGTCGAGCGGGCCGGTGACGGTGGCGATCCGCTGCCTGCCGCGGGCGGCGAGGTGGGCGACGGCGGTCCGGCCGGCGCCGGTGTTGTCGGAGTCGACGAAGGCGACGCGCTCGGCCTCGGTGCGGCGGCCGTTGAGGACGGCGGGCAGGCCGAGGGCGCGGACCTGGTCGGGCAGCGGGTCGTCGCCGTGCACGGAGACGAGGAGGACGCCGTCGACGCGCTGCGCGGCGAGGTACTGCTCGAAGCGCTGCCGCTCCTGTTCGCTGCGGATGAGGGTCAGCAGCAACTGCTTGTCGGCGGCGGCGAGTTCGGCGCTGACCCCGCGGATGATGTCGAGGAAGTACGGCTCGGCGAAGAGTCGCGCCTCGGTCTCGGGGATGACGAGCGCGATCGCGTCGGTGCGGCTGCCGGCGAGGGCGCGGGCGGCCCGGTTGGGGACGTAGCCGAGTTCGGCGACGGCCCGTTCGACGGCGGCCTTGGCCTGTTCGCTCACCTTCGGGGAGCCGTTGATGACCCGGGAGACCGTGCCCCGGCCGACTCCGGCCCGGGCCGCGACCTCCTCGAGGGTGGGCCTGCCGGTCTGTCGCCCGCTCACCGCCATGTGCCGCTTCTCCCCTCGGGGCGCCGCCCCCACCTGCGTCCCACGTGACGTTCCACGCGAACCTATCAGGCGGGGCGGGGCGCGCCGGGGTGGTCGGCGGGGTGCCTCAGTCGCCGGTCGGGGCGAGCTCGGCCATCGCGCCCCAGCCCTGCTGCGGGACCTCGACGTTGATGATCTCGGGGGTGGTGGCGATGGCGTCGGCCATGGCGGAGAGCCCGGCCGTGAAGTGGTCGGAGGCGACGTGGGCGGCGCCCGCCTCCGCGTCGGCGAAGGCCTCCAGGAGGACGAAGACGTTCGGGTCGTCGACGCTGCGGGACCAGTCGAAGAAGAGGTTGCCGGGCTCCGCGCGGGTGGCGCGCGTGAACTCGTCGACGAGGTCGAGCCAGCGGTCGGCGCGGTCGGGGCGGACGGTGAAACGTACGGCGATGAAGATCATGGGTCCATCCTGCGGCGGCCGGGTGCGGCGGGCGAGCGGGACGGCTCAGGATTCCGGCAGGGTCGGAAAGTCGGGCACGGCACGGGCCAGGGCGGCCCGGATCTCGCCCTGGCGGCGCCCGAACTCGGCGGTGGGCAGGGAGACGGAGAGGGCGTGCACGATGCCGGCGCCGCGGCCGTCGCCCTTGCCGTCACCTCGGCCGGCGCCGGGGCCGGGCAGGGCGACGGCGAGGCAGGTGTACGCGAGGTCGGCCTCCCCCACGGACACGGCGAAGCCCTGACCGCGCACCCGGTCCATCTCGGCCTCGAAGCGCTCCGCGCCGGTGATCGTCCGCTCGGTGAAACGGGCCATGCCGTGCTCCGCCAGATAGCGGCGGCGCAGCGGGCGCGGCAGCGCGGCCAGCAGCGCCTTGCCGTGGGCGGTCGCGTGGGCGCGGGGTTCGGGGCCCGGGGCGAAGGGGTGGCCGGCGTCCGTGACGGGGGCGGTGGTGTCGAGGACGGTGATCAGGCCATCGCGGTAGGCGGTGTGGTACGCCTCGGCGCCCGTGGCCCGCCGCAGCCGGCCCAGGAGTTCACCGGTGCCGGCGCCGAGCCCGTGGTGCCGCTGGTGGGAGCGGTACAGGGCCGGGACGCGGGGGCCGGGCGCGTATCCCTCGGCGGTGCGGACGAGGTAGCCGCGGGCGAGGAGGGGAGCGGTCAGGTGGTAGACGGTCGAGAGGGCGCAGCCGAGCTCCCGGGCCAGCGCCTTCGCCCCCACGGGCCGGTCCGCGTCGGCGACGACGTCGAGCACGACGAGGGCGCGTGCTACGGACTGGGGGCCGGGGGTGGGGGGCATCGCCCCAGCTTAGACGGGCGGCGCCCGTCCGCCGTCGCGGGCAGCCGCCCCGCCCACCTCCTTACGGGCACGCGCCCGCCGGGGCCGCCCCTACCCGCCCTCGCCGCGGGCGCCCACCGGGCGGTGCCCCCGCCGTCGTGGGCCCGCCGCCCGGGGCGGTGCCCACCCCTGCGCCCCCGTCGCGGGCGCCCGCCTCCCGCTCCCCGTCGCGGGCTGCGCCCGCCCCTCCCGCTTCCGTTGCGGGCTGCACCCGCCGGTGCCCTCGCCCACCCCGTTGTGGGCAGTCGTTCCGCTGGGGCGGAACGGGTGGGCACAACGGACCCGCGCCCTGCCGGCGCCCGAGGCTCCCGCGCCCTGACCCGCACCCCTAGGTGCACCGAGCCCGTGGTGCGGGTTCAGGCGCGGGACGCGGAGGCGCCGCTGATGGGCGCCGTCCCGTGTGCCCACCCGTCCCGCCCCAGCGGGACGATTGCCCACACGGAGGTGGGCGGGGGCAACGCCCAGCCGGGCGCGGGCCCCACACGCGGCGGCACCGCCCCGCAGGGCGCGGCCCCCACGGAGGTGCGGGAGGGGCGCCGCCCCGCCGGGCGCGGGCCCCACGCGGGCGGGGGTGCCGCCCCGCAGGGCGTGGCCCGGGCCGGCGGAGGCGGGGGCCCGTAGGCGCGTCCGTGCCGGCGGAAACGGGGCCCGGGGTCGGGGGCGTCGCGCGGGTGGGTTTTCGGGGCTCGGGGCGTCCGTCCACGCCCGTTCGGGCGCACGTTTCGTGATCGATTCGGCGCACTCCGTATCACCGCAGGTCAAACCATCCTTATGTGCATAAGACACTCTTTCGGCGTACCGTCGTGTGGTTGCCCCGATTCCTCGACGCCCCGGGAGAGCGTGTGCCCCGCTCCACGACCGACCTTGCCCCGACGCCCCGCGAGGGGCGCCGTCCGCGTCTTCGGACGGCGGCGATCGCGACAGGTGTGGTGGCCGTCGCCGCGGGGGGCCTGTACGTGGCGGGACTGGTCGCCACCGGGGACGACATATCCGCCGGCACCCGGGTCGACGGCGTGGACATCGGCGGCATGAGCCGCGCCGAGGCCCGGGCCAAGCTGACGGCCGCGGCCCCGGCCTCCTGGAAGGCGCCGATACCCGTGCGGGTCGGCGACCGCGCCGCCACCGTGGACCCGGCCGCCGCCGGTCTGACCGTGGACGTCGCGAAGACCGCCGATCTGGCGGCCGACCCCTCCCGCGACCCCGTCACCGTGATCAAGCGGCTGTTCTCCTCCGACGCGCGCGAGATCCGGCCGGTGCTCGCGTACGACGAGGCCAAGACCCGGGCCGCCGTGGCCGGTCTGGCCGAGGAGAACGACCGGGCGGTCCGCGAGGGCTCCGTCGCCTTCCGCGACGGCAAGGCCGTCGCGACCCGGCCCGTCACGGGCAGCAAGCTGGACACGGACCGCGCCGCCGAGTCCCTGCGCGCGGCCTACCCGGCCGCCACGGGAGCCTCCGCCGTGACGCTCCCCGTCTCGGTGACCGAGCCGAAGCTGCCCGCCGCCGAGGTGTCCCGCTTCCTCGACACGTACGCGAAGCCCGCCGTCTCCGGCCCCGTGACGCTCACGGCGGCCGGCCAGCGGCTGCGGATCTCCCCCGACACGCTCGCCGACCACCTCACCGTCAGGAACGACGGCGGCCGTCTCACCGCTGCCCTCGACGAGCAGGCGCTGCGCCGCGACCCGGACGTGGCGCGGCCCCTCGCCGCGCTGACGAACGCGCCGGTGGAGGGCTCCCTCGGGGTGCGGGACGGCAGGGTGGTCGTGGAGTCGGAGGGCCGGCCGGGCCACGAGGTGACCGCGAAGGCCCTGGGCGACGCCGTGCGCCCGCTGCTCACCAGGACGGGCGACGCGGCCCGTACGGCTCCGGTGGCCACCACGGTCACCGAGCCCGGGCTGACCTCCGCCTCCCTGGCCCGTCTGGGCATCAAGGAGCAGATGTCGACGTTCACGGTGAACTTCCCCACCGCGCCGTACCGGACCACGAACATCGGCCGGGCCGCCGAGCTCATCAACGGCTCGCTGGTGCAGCCGGGCGAGGTGTGGAGCTTCAACAAGACGGTCGGCGAGCGGACCCCGGACAACGGCTTCGTCGACGGCACGATGATCCTCGACGGCTCGTACCGCTCCGCGCCCGGCGGCGGCGTGTCGGCCATGGCCACCACCGTCTACAACGCCATGTTCTTCGCGGGGGTGCAGCCCGTCGAGCACGGCGCCCACTCCTTCTACATCGAGCGCTACCCGGCCGGCCGGGAGGCGACCGTGGCCTGGGGCTCGCTCGACCTGAAGTTCCGCAACGACACGGGCAAGCCGATCTACATCAAGGCGAGCGCCACGGACTCCTCGGTCACCGTGAGCTTCCTCGGCACGAAGAAGTACGACTCCGTCGAGGCGGTCGCCGGTCCGCGCACGAACATCACGCAGCCCACGAAGCGCGAGGGCACCGGCAAGGCCTGTGTGCCGCAGACGCCCCTGGAGGGCTTCGACATCGCGGTGGACCGCGTCTTCAAGAACGACGGCGTCGAGGTCAAGCGGGAGACCTACAAGACCCACTACACCCCGCGCGACGAGGTGACCTGCGTGCCGACCGCCCCGGAGGGCGACGGGCACTGACGGAAGGGTGTCTTCCGGTATGCCCGGGGCATGACTTCGGAGCGCGGTCCGTCGGCCTCCCGGCCGGGACCGCGCTCCGAACCTCCCCGGACCGTCGGAGGCACGCCTTGGCAGAGCGCAGCGACCCCTTCGAGCGGCTCCTCGACGAGGCGGCGCGGGCGGGCACGTACCCGGGCGCCGCATGGGCCGTGGGCGACGCCCGGACGACCCTCTCGTCCGGGGCGGTCGGACTGCTCGACCCGGCGCACCCCGGCGCACCGACCCGCCCGGACACCCTCTTCGACGTCGCGAGCCTCACCAAGGTCCTCGCGGTCTGGGCGGTCGTCGGCACGCTCGTCGACGCCGGGAAGCTCGACCTGTCCGCCCCGCTCGGCTCGTACTGGCCCGAGGTCGCGGACCGGCCGCTCGCCGGGGCGACGGCGCACCACCTCCTCACCCACACCGCGGGCCTCCCGCTCCGCGCCAACCTCCGGCACCTGTACGGCTCCGATCCGCAGGACGTCCGCGACGGCGTCCTCGCCGAGCCCCTGCGGCACCGGCCCGGCGAGGCCGTCGCGTACACCGACCGGGCGGCCCTGGTCCTCGGCTACCTCGCCGAGCACCTCACCCGGCAGCCGCTTCCCCGGCTCGCCCGGGACCGGGTCTGGACGCCCCTCGCCATGACGGAGACCCGGTACGGGCCGCTGCCCGCCGAGGCCCGGGAGCGGTGCGCGCCCACCGAGTACGACGAGGAGAGCGGCGCCCCGCTCCGGGGCACCGTCCACGACTTCTCGGCCCGGCTCCTCGGCGGCGCCTGCGGGATCGCGGGGGTCTTCACCACCGCCGCCGACATCGGCCGCTTCCTGCGCCACCTCCTCGTCCCGGTGCCCGGCACCTTCTCCGCCGAGTGGACCGCGGCGTCCCTGCGCGTCCGCACCGGGCGGCTCGTCCCGCCGCGCGGGCTGTTCTGGCATCCGGCGCCGGGCACGGCACCGGCGGAGGACGTCTGGGCTCACTTCGGCTTCACCGGCACGGCCCTGTGGGTGTCGCCCGCACGCGGCCGCTGGGCCGTCCTGCTCACCAACCGGCTCCGCCTCACCCGGGACCCCGGCCCGCTGGCCCGGGTCAGGGACGGCTTCCGGGCCCTCGCCTTCGTCTGACCGCCGGGCGAAACCGAGGTGCCGCCGGGCCGTCGGTCTGCGACCCTGCACCCTGATCGAACGATCGACGATCGTGGACGGCTCGACGCGTACGGGGTGCGGACTGATGGGTTTCATGGAGGAAGGGCCGGTTCTGGAGGGCGCGTTCGTCCGCCTGGAGCCGTTGGGACGTCACCACGCCGCCGGCCTCGCGGAGGCGGCGGAGGAGAACCGGGACGCGTACGGCTTCACCTGGGTGCCGCGCCGGGAGGAGGCCGGGGCCTACGTCGACGCGCAGCTCGGCCGCGCCGCCGACGGCAGGGTCGTCCCGTACGTCCAGGTCGACCCGGCGACCGGCCGGGTGGTCGGCGCCACCGCCTTCCTGGACCCGCGCCCGTGGCCCTCCGGGGAGGGCCTGTGCGCGGTCGAGATCGGCTACACCTGGCTCGCCTCCTCCGCCCAGGGCACCGGGGTGAACACCGAGGCCAAGTACCTGCTCTTCCGGCACGCCTTCGAGAGCTGGGACGTGGCCCGGGTCGACCTCAAGACCGACGCCCGCAACGCCCGCTCGCGGGCCGCGATCGCGGGCGTCGGCGCGAGCTTCGAGGGCGTCCTGCGCAACTGGGCCGCCTCCTGGGCCCCGGGCGAGGAGGGGCGCCTCCGGGACTCCGCCGTCTTCTCGATCGTCGCCGAGGAGTGGCCCGAGCGCCGCGCGGCGCTCGAGGAGCGCCTCGCCGCCGTCCGGGAGCGCCGCGCGCCGGCCCGGTGACGGACCGCTGCCGGCCCGAGAACGCTCCCCCGGAGGACGTCCCCTGGGGGCGCCTCCTAGGGAAGGCCCCCGTCCTGCCGGGCCGGGGGCGTCCCGGGCCGGGGCGCCGGGGCCTCTGAGACGAGGGGCTGGGGGGCGAGGGCCTCGGAGGCGAGGGCCTTCAGGCCCTCCAGGCAGTCGTCGATCCGCTTGGCGATGTCGTACCGGCGGGAGAGCTCCAGGCACCACTCCCAGGTCTCGCGGGCCGCGTCCCGCTCCCCGAAGTGGTGGTGGGCCCGGGCCGTGAAGACGAGGCAGTCCGCCGTGCCCCCGTGGTCGTCCATCCGCAGCCGGATGGCGAGCGCCTCTGCCAGGACCTCGAAGGCCTCGTCGCGCTCGCCGAGGAGGCGCAGCACGTCGCCGTAGTTGGTGAGGGCGGTGGCGAGGAACACCCCGTGCCCGGTCCCCCTGATCAGCTCGATGACCCGCCGGTAGTCCGCGGCCGCCAGGTCCGGCTCGCCGCGCATCTTGTGGACGTCCGCGATCCGGCTGAGGAGGAGCGCCTCGCCGCGGGTGTTCCGGGTCGCGCGGTAGAGGTCGCGGGAGCGCTCGGCGTGGACGAGCGCCCGCTCGGAGTCCCCGATCTGCAGGTACACCGCCGACATGTTGCCGAGGATCGACGCCTGGGCCGTGAGGTCCGCGCGCTCGGTGAAGAGCTCCAGGGCGATCCCGAGGTGCTCCAGGCAGGCCTCGTTCCGGAAGGCCATGCCGTGGGCGACGGCCGTGCGCCGGTGCAGCCAGGCCTGCCCCAGCCGGTCGTCGTGCCTCCGGGCGATGTCCATGGCCTGCTCCAGACAGGCGTCCCACTCCCCCGTCCACCAGTGCGTGCTCGCGTGGCCGAAGAGGCCCACCGCGATCCGCCAGGCGATGTCGGAGCGGCCGAGTCTCCCGGCGCGGGTGAGGGCGTCCCGGACGGCCGGCAGCTCCCTCGCGGTCCACCGGATCGCCTCGTCGTCGTCCGCGAACTCGGGCAGCGACAGGCCCTTCACGGCCTCTCCGCCGAGCGGTGGCGGGGACTGCGTCTCGCGGGTGGCGGCCACCGTCGCCGCCGCGAGGGCCGCGGCGTACCAGGAGAGCAGCCGGATCAGGGCCGCGGTGCGCTCCTGCTCGGTGTCCTCCTCGTCCCGCTGCGCCGCGTACTCGCCGAGCAGGTCGTGCAGCAGGTACCGGTCGGGCTCGGGGTTGAGGACGAGGTGGGCGTCGGCGAGGACGTCGAGGACGGCGGCGGCCCGGGCCTCCGTGACGTCGAGGAGCGCCGCGGCGGACTGCGGGGTGACCGCGTGGCCCGGCCACACCCGGCCCAGGAGCCTGAAGGCGCGGGCCGCCTCGCGCTCCAACGGCTGTTCGCCGTCCCGCATGGCCACGTAGCTCATGGCGAAGGTGCGGCGGACGTCGAACTCCCCCATGGCGAGGGTGTCCAGCCGGCCCCGGTGGGGGGTGAGCCGTTTCGCCAGGAGCGCGAGGGGCCAGGAGGGCCGGGAGGCCAGCCGGCCGCCGACGATGTGCAGGGCGAGCGGGAGGCCTCCGCAGGCGGCCATGATGGCGGCCAGGGCCTCGGGCTCGCTCCGCACCCGCTCGGCGCCGGCGAGCTTGGCGAGGAGTGCGTACTGGTCGGGCTCGGGCAGCGGGGACAGCGGGACCCTGGCGGAGCGCGGCAGGTCGGCGAGGAGCTGGCGGCTGGTGATCAGGGCGGCGCTGTGCCCGCCGGCGGGCAGCAGGGGGGCGACGTGGGCGGCGTTGCGCGCGTTGTCGAGGACCAGGAGGACGCGGCGCTCGGCGAGCGCCGACCGGAAGAGGAGGGCGCGGTCGTCGGTGTCCTCGGGCAGGGCGTCCTGGCGGACGCCCAGGTCGGACAGGAAGCGGGCGAGCAGTTCGTGGGCGGTGCGCGCGCCGCCGGCGCCGTAGCCGCGCAGGTCGGCGTAGAGGGCGCCGTCCGGGAAGTCCTCGCGCACCTGGTGCGCCACGTGCATCGCGAGGGCGGTCTTGCCGACACCGCCCATGCCGGAGATCACGACGGCCCGGGCCCGGACGGTCCCGCTCCGGCCCCCGCCGTCCGCGCCCACGCCCGTGCGTCCGCCGCCGCCTCCGCCCGCAGGACCTGCGCCGTCCGGGCCGCCACCCGCGCCCGCACGGCCGGCTCCGCCGACGCCCGTCCCCCTGCGGAGACCGGTGCCCCCACCCGTACCACCGGCTCCGCCAGGGCCGTCGCCCGCGCCCGCACGGGCGACACCGGCCGTGCCCGCGCCCCCGTCGTCGGCCGGGCCGGTGCCGGCGTCCTGGGCCGGGGCCTCGTGCGCCCCGGGCGGTCCCGGCTCGGGGACGTCGCGCTCCGGTCGTACGCCCAGCAGTGCCCGTACGGTCGCCGCCTCGGTCTCCCGGCCCGTGAAGGCCTCGCCCTCGCAGGGCAGCTGGAAGGGCGGGCGGGCCGTGGCGGCGCGGGGGGCGGGGGCGGGCGCGGGTTCGCCCGCGAGCAGCTCCGCGTGGGCCTCCTGGACGGCGGCGCCGGGTTCCGTGCCGAGCTCGTCGACCAGGTTCCGGCGCAGCCGGTGGAAGACGGAGAAGGCCTCGGCCTGCCGGCCTGAGCGGTGGAGGGCGAGCATGAGGCGCCAGTGGAAGCCCTCGCGCAGCGGGTGCTCCCCCGCCAGGGTGGCGAGCGGGGCGACGGCCTCGTGGTGGCGGCCGAGGGACAGCTCGGCGTCGAAGCTCCATTCGAGGGCCTGGAGGCGCGCCTCCACGAGCTGGTCGACGCGGAGCGCGGGCCCCTCGGTGTCGGAGAAGGGGGCGAGGTCCGCGAGGGGGGTGCCGCGCCACAGGGGCATGGCGAGGGCGGCCTCCCGGCGGACCGCCTCCCAGTCCTCCCGCTGGTGCGCCCGGCGCACGGCCCGGACCCGGGCCTCGAAGACGTCGGCGTCGAGTTCGTCCTCGTGGACGATCAGCTGGTAGCCGGGGGCGACGGTGCGCAGCCGCTCGTCGGTGCCGCCGTCGGCGGCGGCGAGGACGCGGCGGAGCCTGGTGAGGTGGTTGGCGAGGGCCGCGTCGGCGCTGGCGGGGATCGAGTCGCCCCAGAGGGCTTCCTTGAGGGCGTCCCGGGAGACCGGGCGGTTGGCCTGGAGCAGCAGGGCGGCGAGGAGGACGCGGACCTTGGGGCCGGACACCGGCCGTGGCTCCGTCCCGTCGTGGACGACGAGTGATCCGAGCAGCCCGAACTTCACCACCATGCCCCCGCATCCTGGTAGGTGGGTCCGCCCGACCGCGGCGGTTCCCGACGTGACCCATCGTACGGTTCGGCACCCCTTGATTGATCAAACCGACCGGGGGTTACCATATGAGCGCCGCCTAGCTCGAAAGATAATCTTGTGACTGTCAATGACGACTCGTTCACCAGCTGGAAGAACCGCGAGGAGATCGCGGAGTCGATGATCCCGATCATCGGGAAGCTGCACCGGGAGCAGGACGTCACCGTCCTGGTCCACAGCCGCTCCCTGGTGAACAAGTCGGTGGTCAGCATCCTCAAGACCCACCGCTTCGCCCGGCAGATCGACGGCGAGGAGCTCTCGGTCACCGAGACGCTGCCGTTCCTCGAGACGCTCACGACGCTCGACCTGGGCCCGTGCCAGATCGACATCGGCGTGCTGGCCGCCGACTACAAGACCGACGACCGCGGTCTCTCGGTGGCGGAGTTCACCGCCGAGGCCGTCGCGGGCGCCATCGGCGAGAACAAGATCGAGCGCCGTGACGGACGCGACGTCGTCCTCTACGGCTTCGGCCGCATCGGCCGCCTCGTCGCCCGTCTCCTCATCGAGAAGGCCGGCTCGGGCAACGGTCTGCGCCTGCGCGCGATCGTCGTCCGCGGCGGCGGCGACCAGGACCTCGTGAAGCGCGCCTCGCTGCTGCGCCGCGACTCCATCCACGGCCAGTTCCAGGGCACGATCACGGTCGACGAGGCGAACGGCACCATCGTCGCCAACGGCAACACGATCAAGGTGATCTACGCCAACGACCCCTCCGAGGTCGACTACACGGCGTACGGCATCGAGAACGCCATCCTCATCGACAACACCGGCAAGTGGCGGGACCGCGAGGGCCTCTCCAAGCACCTGCGCCCCGGCATCGACAAGGTCGTCCTGACCGCGCCCGGCAAGGGCGACGTGCCGAACATCGTGCACGGCGTCAACCACGACACGGTGAAGCCGGACGAGCAGATCCTGTCCTGCGCCTCCTGCACCACCAACGCCATCGTCCCGCCGCTGAAGGCCATGGACGACGAGTACGGCGTGCTGCGCGGCCACGTGGAGACGGTCCACTCGTTCACGAACGACCAGAACCTCCTGGACAACTACCACAAGGCCGACCGCCGCGGCCGCTCCGCGCCGCTCAACATGGTCATCACGGAGACGGGTGCCGCCTCCGCCGTGGCCAAGGCACTGCCCGACCTGAAGGCGCCGATCACCGGCAGCTCGATCCGCGTCCCCGTCCCGGACGTCTCGATCGCCATCCTGAGCCTGCGCCTGGGCCGCGAGACCACCCGCGAGGAGGTCCTGGAGTACCTCCGCGACGTCTCGCTGCACTCGCCGCTGAAGCGCCAGATCGACTTCACCACGGCCCCCGACGCCGTCTCGATGGACTTCGTCGGCTCGCGCCACGCGTCCATCGTCGACGCCGGCGCGACCAAGGTCGACGGCGACAACGCGATCCTGTACCTGTGGTACGACAACGAGTTCGGCTACTCGTGCCAGGTCATCCGGGTCGTCCAGCACGTCTCCGGCGTGGAGTACCCGACCTTCCCGTCCCCGGCGGTCTGATCTCCCTCCGCACGGCACTGCGGCGCGGCGCCCCCCCCCCCCCGGGGGGGGGGGCGCCCCCCCGGGGGGGGGGGGGGGGCGGGCCCGCCCCCGGCCAGGCCGGATGTAAACAGTAAAAAAACGGGGTGGGCCG